>NZ_JBMNDS010000041.1:0-87449 GCF_052543295.1 Streptomyces sp. SAS_270 | reverse complement strand
CCCGGGGGAAGCCGGGCGCCCGCGCCGCTCGACGCGTCCGCCGTCCTTGTCGGGTTCGCCCGCGCGCTGCGGGCGGCGGGGGTCGATGCCGGACCCGACCGTGTGCAGGCGTTCCTCGGCGCGCTCGACGCCCTCGATCCCGGCGTACGCACGGACGTGTACTGGGCCGGGCGGCTCACCCTGTGCGGGAGCCGGGACGACCTGGAGCGCTACGAGCGCGTCTTCGCGGCGTACTTCGATGCCGCGTCCGACGGCACGGCTACGCCGCGGATGCCTGTGCAGCCGCGGCTGCGCATGGTCGTACGGAACGCGGGTCCCGATCCCGGCACGGAGGCCCGGTCCGATGCCACGCTTCCGGTCCCCGCGCTGGCAGGCGCCACGGAGGTGCTGCGACACCGCGACATCGCCCGGCTGACCGCCGACGAGCGGGAGCAACTACGGCGACTGCTGGCCGCGTTCACCCTGCGCGGTGAGGAGCGGCGCACCGCGCGGCGGCATCCGGCCCGGCGCGGCGGCGTCGATCGGCGGCGCACCGTACGGGAGTTGCTGCGCCGAGGGGGCGAACCGGCCCGGCTGCGCATGCACGCGCGCGGCGACCGGCCGCGCCGGGTCGTGCTGCTGGTGGACGTCAGCGGCTCCATGGCCCCGTACGCGGACGCGCTGCTGCGCTTCGCCCAAGCTGCCGCGCGCGGTACCCGTACGGAGGTGTTCACGATCGGCACCCGGCTGACCCGGGTGACCCGCGAGCTGACGCACCGCGACCCGGACACGGCCATGGCGGCGCTCGCGGCGGCCGTGCCGGACTGGAGCGGCGGGACCCGGCTCGGTGAGACGCTGCGCGCGTTCATGGACCGGTGGGGCCGGCGCGGCATGGCGCGCGGCGCGGTCGTGGTGCTGCTCTCCGACGGCTGGGAGCGTGGCGATCCCGCCCTGCTCGCGAGCCAGATGCGACGCTTGCGGCGGCTCGCGCACCGGGTGATCTGGGCCAATCCCCGCAAGGCCCGCCCCGGGTACGCGCCCCTGGCCGCCGGTATGGCGGCGGCTCTGCCGAGCGTGGACGCGTTCGTCGAGGGGCACAGCCTGGCCGCCCTGGAGCGTCTGGCGGCGGTGGTGAGAGGAGCGGACGATGCGTGACATCCTTCCGGCGCTGCACCGGTGGTACGCGGCGGGCGAGCCGTTCGGTCTGGCCACGGTCGTCTCGGTGAGCCGCAGCGCGCCGCGCGATCCCGGCGCGGCCATGGCGGTGGGACCGGGCGACGAGGTCGTGGGCAGTGTGTCCGGCGGCTGTGTGGAGGGCGCGGTCTTCGAACTGGCCCAGGAGGTGATGGCGTCCGGTGAGGCTCGTTCGGAGACGTTCGGGTACAGCGACGAGGACGCGTTCGCCGTAGGGCTCACCTGCGGTGGTGAGATCACCCTCCTGGTGCGCCGGGTGTCCCCCGCCGACGATCCCTCCTTCGGGGCGGTCGCCGAGTCGGTGGCGGCGGCCCGCCCGGTGACCGTGGCGACGGTGCTCGACGGACCTGCGCCGCGCGGGGCCTCGCTCGCTGTGTGGCCGGACGGTGCGGCGGGCTCCCTCGGCTCGACCGGCCTCGATGCGGCGGTCACCGCGGACGCGCGCGGTGAACTCGCCCTGGGCGCCACCGGACTGCGGCACTACGGTCCGGGCGGCGAACGGCGCGAGGACGCCGTCACGGTCTTCCTCAACTCCTTCGCGCCGCCGCCGCGCATGCTGGTCTTCGGCGCGATCGACTACGCGGCGGCCGTGGCCCGCATCGGCGACTTCCTCGGCTACCGGGTGACGGTCTGCGACGCCCGTCCCGTCTTCGCCACCCCGAAGCGCTTCCCGGACGGCGTGGAGGTCGTCGTCGAGTGGCCCCATCGCTATCTGCGCGAGACGGCCACGGACGACCGCACGGTGATCTGTGTTCTCACCCACGACCCGAAGTTCGACGTGCCCCTCCTGGAGGAGGCCCTGCGCCGTCCGGCCGCCTACATCGGAGCGATGGGCAGCCGTCGCACCCACGACGACCGCACGAACCGCCTCCGGGAGTCGGGCCTCGGCGACGACCAGTTGTCCCGACTGCGCTCCCCGATCGGCCTCGACCTCGGCGCGCGTACGCCCGAGGAGGTCGCGGTCTCCGTCGCCGCGGAGATCGTCGCCCTGCGCTGGGGCGGCAGCGGCGCGCCGCTCGCGGCGACGGGTGGGGCGATCCATCGACCGAACCTGTTGTGAGGAGGCAGAGATGGAGTTGCATCACGAGTTCACCGTGCCCGTCCCGGTCGAGGACGCCTGGCCGGTGCTGCTCGACATCGAGCGGGTGGCACCGTGCATGCCCGGGGCGACGGTGGAGGAGTACGACGGGAAGACCGTGAGCGGGGCGGTGAAGGTCAAGGTAGGTCCGATCAGCGTGACCTACCGGGGCACCGCCGTCTTCGAGGAGCAGGACGAGGCCGAGCATCGGCTCGTGCTCATCGCCGCCGGCAAGGAGACCCGCGGCCAGGGCACCGCTCGCGCGACGATCACCGGCACCTTGACCGCACGCGACGGCGGCACCGCCGTGTCCGTGCACACCGATCTCTTGGTGACCGGACGTCCTGCGCAGTTCGGCCGCGGGGTCATGGCCGAGGTCGGCGACAAGCTGATCGGCCGGTTCGCGGACTGTCTGGCCGAGCAGCTCAGAGAGTCGCACGAGTCCGATGAGCCGACGGATTCCGGGCGTTCGGAGGAGACCGCGGACCCAGCGGTGGCCGCGCCTCGGGAATCCGGCGCGATCGATCTCGTACGGGTGGCGGGGGCCGCCGTGGTCAAGCGGCTGGGCGTGGTGGCCGTCGCGGTGGGCGTGATGGGGGTGGCGTACGCACGCCTGAGGCGACGACGGGGACGTGTGCGTTGAAGCAGGCCCGGCTTCCTCCGGCGCACAGTCCCCTTTCGAACGGGGTCGGCCCGGGAGGCCGTGCAGGCGGGCGGGCGCCCTCACCGACGCCCGCCGACCCGTGCCTCAGGCCGCCTCCTCGCGGTGATCCGCGATCAACTGCTCCAAGTGGTGCAGCGCCGCCGTCACCCGGGCCGGGTCCTTCTGGAAGAAGGGGTCGTCGGGGACCGGCAGGGACCCTGCGAGCGCCCAGCCCCGGCCGCGGGCCCAGGTCGCGTCGTCCACGCCGAGTGCCGCGCGGAACACGCCACGGGCCCGGTCGGGCAGGAAGTTCCACGCCGGGAGCAGGTCGACGGCCGGGTCGCCGACGGCGAGGGTCCCGAAGTCGATGACGGCGCTCAACCGGCCGTCGAGGGCGAGGAGATTGCCGGTCGCGAGGTCGCCGTGAATCCACACCGGCGGCTGGTCCCAGGCGGGTGCGTCGAGTGCCGCTTCCCATACGGCCGTGACCGCGGCGGTGTCCACCAGGCCCTCCAGGGCCGCGATCTTGGGGCGGACCCGTGCCTCGGAGGCGAGTGAGTCCCTGTCGTCCCCCATGGGCACCCCTCGGAAGGCGTTGCTCCACTCGGGGCCCGGGCCGCCCGCGGCGTCGACCTTCTGCAGGGCGTGGATGAACTCCGCGAGTGCCAGGGCTGTTCGGTCGGGGTCGGCCAGGCCTTCGGTGGTGGCCGTCTCGCCCTCCAGCCACCGGTACACCGACCACGGGTACGGGTACCCCTCCCCCGGCTCCCCCTTCGCGACCGGCTCGGACACCGGCAGCGGCAGGTGCGGGGCAAGTCGGGGCAGCCAGCGGTGCTCCCGCTCCACCTGACCGACCCATCGGGGGAAGCGCGGCAGGCGTACGGACAGGTCGTCGCCGAGCCGGAAGGTGGCGTTGTCCATGCCGCTCAACGGGACGGGCGAGAGCGGGAGTTCGGCGTACTGCGGGAACTGGGCGGCGAGCAGGCGGCGTACGAGAGCGGTGTCGATCAGCACAGTGCCCATCACAGCGAGCCGGACCCGGCGTGTCCAACGAATTGTGTTGGCGGGAGGCGGAGTTGACGGTTCGTCGAGGCCGGATGCTTCAGTCGTCGCGGGGCAGCAGCGCGCCCGGCAGCAGCGTCAGCGCGAGGGCCGCTGCGGCCAGGTAGAGGCAGGCCGAGCCGAGAGCGGCGGTGTGGAAGCCGCGCACGAAACGTGCGGTGTCGCCGGGCGGGCCCGTGACCGCGCCCGCCACCGCGATGCCGATCGCCCCGCCGGTCTGGCGCGCGGTGTTGTTGACGCCGGAGGCGAGGCCGGAGCGTTCGCCGGGAACGGCGGCGATGGCGGCCGCGACGACCGCCGGGGTCAGCAGGCCCAGGCCGATGCCCCACAGCAGGAACGCCGGGAGCAGAACCGGGTATCCGCAGTGCGGTGCGGCGCGCAGGAGCAGGGCGAGTCCGATCGCGGCGAGCACCAGTCCGGCGGCGGCCGGCAGGCGCGATCCGACCCTGCTGGTGATCCGCCCGCCGAAGGGGGCCATGACCGCGAGCGGCGCGAACAGGGGGACGACTGCCAGGCCCGCGAGGAGCGACGAGCGGTGCTGGACGGACTGGAGGAACAGCATCAGCACGAACAGCATGCCCAGGGTTCCCAGGTTCATGATCCCGGCGACCACGTTCGCGGCGCCGAAAGCAGGCCGCCGGAGCAGGGCCGGCGGCAGCATCGCGTCGTCTCCGCGCCGCAGCTCGGCCACGACCAGCGCCGACAGGGCGAGCACGGCCAGGACCACGGCCGTCAGGACCGCATGGGAGCCCGGGCCGGTGCGCCCGCCCTCGATGAACGCATACGTCGTCGTGAGCAGGAGCAGGCTGCCGAGCAGCAGCCCGGGCAGGTCTAGGCGTCCCGCCCGCGCTTCACGGCTCTCCCGGACGAGTCCCGCGGTGCAGACCAGGGCCGCGCACACGATCGGGACGTTGAGCAGGAAGATCGCGCGCCAGCCGAAGGCCTCGGTGAGCGCGCCGCCGAGCAGGGGTCCGGCGGGCAGGGCCAGGCTGCCGATGCCGGCCCAGATCCCGATCGCCCGCGCCTGCCCGGCGCCGTCGGGAAACGCGCGGCCGATGAGGGCGAGCGTGCCCGGCAGCAGCAGTGCGGCGCCGATGCCCTGGACCACCCGGGCGGCCACGAGTACGCCGACGCCCGGGGCGAGTCCGCAGGCGAGAGAGCCCGCGCCGAAGACGACGAGTCCGCTCAGCACGACGCGCCTGTGGCCGTACAGGTCCCCGGCCGTGCCGCTGGTCAGCATCAGCGCGGCGAGCGCCAGCGCATAGCCGTCGACCAGCCATTGCAGCCCGCCGACGTCGGTTCCGAGCCCGGAGCCGATCTGTGGCAGTGCGACGTTGACGATGGTCACGTCGAGCAGCACCAGGAAGTACCCGGCGCACATGACGACGAGGACGGCGCGGGGTGAGCCCCGGTGACCGATGGAGTGCACCGCTCTCCGTGGCACCGCTTCTGATGTACCAGCCATGTTTTTCGCGTACCCCGGGTGCCTGAGGTGACTCCGGGAATGTGTCGGGGTCGGTGCTCAGGACGACGAGCCGGTACGGGGCGGGAGGCGGTGCAGGGCCACATCGTGCAGCCGGCCGTCCGTGACGGTCGCCGTCATGTACGTGCAGTGCGGCTGACGCCTCCGGTCGGTCGGGGAGCCGGGGTTGAGCAGGCGCAGGCCCGTCTGCGTCGTCGTGTCCCAGGGGATGTGACTGTGTCCGAAGACGAGCACGTCGAGATCGGGAAACCGTTCCGCGCAGCGGCGTTCGCGGCCCTGGGCAGGGCCGGTCTCGTGGACGACCCCGAGGCGCAGGCCGCCCAGCTCGGTGCGGGCGATCTCGGGGAGGCGGGCGCGCAGGGCCGGGCCGTCGTTGTTGCCGTACACGCCGACGAACCTGCGGGAGCGGCTCTCCAGGAGGTCGAGGGTGGCGGTGTCCACCCAGTCGCCGGCGTGGACGACCACGTCGGCGAGCGGCAGTTCGGCGAGGAGCTGCGCGGGAAGCGCCTTGGCGCGCTTGGGCAGGTGGGTGTCGGACATCAGCAGCAGACGCACCCTGTCAGGGTGTCACCGCAGGACGATCTCGCTCCACACCTGCTTGCCGCCGCTGACCGGCACGGATCCCCAGACCACCGACATGGCCTCGACCAGCAGGATGCCGCGGCCTCCGGTGGCCTCCCAGCCGATACTGGTGGGCTTGATGGGCGTCCGCGCGGAGCTGTCGGCGACGGAGATCCGCAGGCGGTCGTTGATGAGGGTGAGGTCGAGCCTGACCTGTCCGTCCGTGTGCACGAGCGCGTTGGTGACGAGTTCCGAGACGACGAGGAGTACGGCGTCGGGGTCGGCGACCACACCCCAGGTGCGCAGCGTGCGCCTGGTGAAACGGCGGGCGTGCCGCACGGCTTCGGGGACGCGCCAGACCGTCCAGCTCTCCCTGAGCGGGCGCAGCGACATGCCGTCGTAGCGCATGAGGAGCAGCGCCACGTCGTCGCTGCGGTTGGCTCCGGCGAGCAGCCCGTCGGCGACCGGTCCGAGGTTGGTCGGGTCGGAGGTGGCGAGTTCTCCGGCGAGGCGGGCCAGGCCGTCCTCCATGTCGACCTCGACGGACTCGACGAGCCCGTCCGTGGTGAGGGCGACCAGCGTGCCGGGCTGCAGTCGCAGCGGGCTCATCGGGAAGTCCGCCTGGGTGATGACACCGAGTGGTGGTCCGCCTTCGGATTCGACGACCTCCGTACTGCCGTCCGGGTGGCGCAGCACCGGGGGGAGGTGTCCGGCACGGACGTACCAGGCGGATCCCTCCTCCATGTCGACGTCGACGTAGCAGCAGGTGGCGAAGAGGTCGGTCTCCAGGTCCATCAGGAGGCGGTTGGCGTGCGAGACGACCACGTCCGGCGGGTGTCCCTCCACGGCGTAGGCGCGCAGGGCCGTGCGCATCTGGCCCATGACGGTCGCGGCCTGCGCGTTGTGTCCCTGGACGTCGCCGATGACGAGGGCGACGTGGTTGTCGGCCAGCGGGATCACGTCGTACCAGTCACCGCCCACCTCCAGACCGGCCGTGGTCGGCAGGTAGCGGGCGACGGCGACCGCGCCCGGCAGTTTGGGCAGGCGGCGTGGGAGCAGGGTGCGCTGGAGCATGCCGACCAGTTCGTGTTCGGCGTCGAAGGCGTGGGCGCGCATCAGGGCCTGGCCGGCGAGGCCCGCGGACGCGGTGAGCAGGGTGCGTTCGTCGGGGCCGAACTCGTGCGGGGTGTCCCAGCCGATCAGGCAGGCGCCGGCGATGCGTCCGCCGGCGGGCAGCGGCAGGACGGCGAGGCCGCCCGGGCCCACGTCGGCGAGCGCGGGTTCGAGGTCCGCCCCGGCGGGCCAGATCGCGGCCCGTCCCTCGCTCAGGGCCGCCGCGAGGGTCGGCATGGCGCGTACGGGCGCGTCGGGCCACTCCGAGCGCCACTCGGTGCGCCACACCTCGGGCCAGGCTTCGGGCTGGGGCGGGTCCAGGACGGTGACGACGAGGCGGTCGCCCTCCAGCCCGGCGAGGGCGATCCGGTCGGCCTGCAGGGGCCTGCGCAGCGCGGTGACCACGGCACGACCCACGTCCCGGACCGTGCCGGCGGTGGCCAGAGCGGCGGCGAGCCGTTGGACGCGGGCCACTTCGTTGACCCCGGAGCGCAGCTTCGAGGCGTCGGCGACGGTGCCGACGAGGCGGGCCGGCAGCCCCCCGCCGCCGGGCAGGAGGCGTCCGCGCAGCCGCAGCCACTTCGGCTCGCCGGAGGGCTGCGTGATCCGGAACTCCAGCTCCCGGTCGCCGACGGAGATGTGGTCCGCCTCGACCACGGACATCAGCGAGGGGAGGTCTTCCGGGACGGTCAGCGACAGCAGCGTCTCGACCTTGCCGTCGAATTCCTCCGGGCCCAGTCCGAAGAGTTGCAGCATCTCGTCGTCGACCTCGACGTGCCCGGTGTCCATGGCCAGGCTGAACGAGCTGGCGGGCAGGTCGTCGGTGCCTGCGGCGGAGGCGGGCGGCGGGCACACGACGGCGTCGGCGAGGAGGACCAGGCACTGCCGGTCCTCGGCGGCGAAGCCCTCCGGGTGCTCGCTGACGGCCACCAGGCAGCCGTCGTCGCGCAGGGGCAGGACGGCCAGCGAGAAGTCCGCCGACGGCAGCCGCCGGGAGTCGGCGCAGCGCTCCAGTTCCTCGGGGCCGAGCCACACGGGCTGCCGTGAGCGGTACACGTCGGCGGCGGGAGAGCCTCCGGAGACGTCGTAGCTGTCGCGCAGTCCGTACAGCGTCCTCGGTACACCGGCCGACTCCGCGAGGTAGAGCGCCTCGCCGTTCTCGCTGGGCGAGTAGACGGCGGCCACGGTCGCACCCACAAAAACGAGCACCTGTTCGAGGATGCGGTGCAGTCGTTCGCGGGGGTCCAGGTCGGCCGCGAGCGTCTTGAGGGCAAGTTCGGCGCGCAGCGTTCTCGTTCTGCGTCCCATAGCGCCCTCACTGACCACGTCCGTCATTACAGCGCTTCCGAGACGCTCGCGCAGCCCCTGTGACTGTTCCGGGGCCTTGCGGCCGGTGCCGGAGGGGGCCTTCGCCCGCGCGGTACCGCGGCCGTCGGTCCCGTCCGTCACCGCGGCGGCTCGAAAGGGTCCGAACATGACTTTACGCATGCGTACCTCACGGTGATCTCGTGACAGCCGTGACTGTCCCGGGCCCGGGGCGGACTGGAACTCTCGGAGTCACCTGGCCGAGGGGGAATAGGCATGGACGAGCGGTACGAGGTGTACGCGCTGGCGGACAGACACTTCTACGAGACGCCGGACCGGCTGTCCGGGAGCGAACGGAGCGCCGCGCCCTCGTACGAGACGGCCCGCCGCGCGGTACCGGAGGGCTGGCGCTCGGCACGCATCGGTGACTGGCTGACGCTGACCCCGCTCGACTCCGGGGGGAACGCGCATCCCGGACCCGCCCAGGGCTGGAAGATCCACGCCTCCGCCACCCGGGCGAACGCGGAGCAGATCGCCGCGACGGTGTGGGACTACTGCGTGCCGCGGCGGATCCCGTTCAAGTTCGTGCCGGGTCCGCATCTGCTGCATCTGCGCAACGCGAAGTACGCGGCCCGTGACACGAGCGGCAAGTTCGTCACCGTCTATCCGGCCGACGAGGAGCAGCTGCACACGGTGCTGCGCGAGCTCGGCGATCTGCTGGACGGCCTGGAGGGGCCGTACATCCTCACCGACCTGCGCTGGAACGACGGGCCGCTGTACGTCCGCTACGGCGCCTTCGCGCGCTCCTTCGTCGTGGACGAGCGCGGCTCCCTGGTCCCGGCGGTCCGCGACGGCGAGGGCAAGCTGGTGCCGGACCGGCGGCAGCCGTCGTTCCAGGTGCCCGAGTGGGTGACGCTGCCCGCCTTCCTCCAGCCGCAGCTCGCGGCGCGCAACACGACGACGGTCGGCGAGCTGCCGTACCGCATCGAGAAGGCGCTGCACTTCTCCAACGGCGGCGGGGTGTACGTGGGCACCGACACCCGTGACGGGCGCAAGGTCGTCCTCAAGGAGGGCCGGCCGCACGCGGGACTCGCCTCGGACGGGGCCGACGCGATCGCCCGGCTGGAGCGGGAGAGGGACGCCCTGGAGCGGCTGGCGGGGATCGGGGTCGTACCGCAGGTGCGGGACTGGTTCACCCTCGGCGACCACCGCTTCCTCGTGATGGACTTCCTGGAGGGACGCCCCCTCAACTCGTTCTTCGGCGAGCGGCATCCGCTGCTCACCCCCGAACCGGACCCGGAGGCGGTCGCCGCGTACACGGCGTGGGCGCTGCGCATCCACCGCAGGGTCGAGGAGGCCGTGGAGGCGGTGCACGCACGCGGGATCGTCTTCAACGACCTGCACGTGTTCAACATCATGGTCGGTCCCGACGAGGAGTCGGTCTCCCTGCTCGACTTCGAGGCGGCGGCACCCGTCGAGGAGAACGGCCGCCAAGTGGTCGCCCACCCGGGCTTCTTCGCGCCGCCGGACCGGACGGGAGCGGCCGTCGACCGCTACGCCCTCGCGTGTCTGCGGCTGGCGTTGTTCATGCCGGTCACCACGCTGTTCGTCGTCGACCGGGACAAGGCCGCGCATCTGGCCGACGTCATCGCGCGGCAGTTTCCCGATGTGCCGCGGGAGTTCCTGGACGAGGCGGTCGCCGAGATCACTCGCAGCGCGGACCGTCCCGCCGGCGGTGCACCGGCGCCGTCCCCGGCCTCTTCGCCGTTCACCTCGCTCCCCGAACCGGGCGACTGGCCCAACAGCCGCGACTCGATGGTCAAGGCGATCCTGGCCTCGGCCACCCCCGAGCGCGACGACCGGCTCTTCCCCGGTGACATCGCCCAGTTCTCCGACGGCGGCGGACTCGGGATCGCGTACGGGGCCGCGGGTGTCCTGTACGCGCTGGCCGAGACGGGGGCCGAGCGGTACGAGGAGGGCGAGCGCTGGCTGCTGGAGCACACCGCTCCGGTGCCGGTGGGAACGCCGCTCGGCCTCTACGACGGGATCGCGGGCGTCGCCTACGTCCTGGAGCGGCTCGGGCACCGGGAGCGGGCCCTCGACCTGATCGACGGCATCCTCAAGGAGCGGTGGCAGCGGCTGTCGTCCGACCTGCGGGGCGGGCTCGCCGGACTCGGGCTGGTCCTCGCGGACCTGGCGCACACGACCGGCGAGAAGGAGCTCGGCGAGCGGGCTGCGGAGGCCGCCGGGCTGCTCGTCCAACGGCTCGCCGAACCGCGGCCCGACACCCCCCGCAGGCGCGCGGGCCTGCTGCGGGGCGCGAGCGGACCCGCGCTGTTCCTGCTGCGGCAGTACGAGAGCACCGGTGAGCCCGTGCTGCTGGAGGCTGCCGCCGAGGCGCTGCGCCGGGAACTGGACTGCTGTGTCGTGCAGAAGGGCGGGGGCCTGGAAGTCGACGAGGGCTGGCGGACCCTGCCGTATCTCGGCGACGGCAGCGCGGGCCTGGGCATGGTGATCGACGACTTCCTCGCGCTCGGTGACTCCGAAAACGCCGAGGGCGCCGCGGACTTCGGCAAGGCCCGCGCGGGCATCCTCACCGCCGCGACCTCACGCTTCTACGCGCAGCCCGGTCTCTTCCAAGGCCGAGCCGGAACGATTCTGCACCTCAGCCGCACCACCACGCCGGGTGCCACCGCGGAGCGGCTGGCCGAACAGGTCGCCGCCCTCGGCTGGTTCGCGATGCCCTACCAGGGCCAACTGGCCTTCCCCGGGCACCAGATGATGCGGCTCTCCATGGACTTCTCCACCGGAACGGCAGGGTGCCTGCTCGCGCTCGGCGCGGCCCTCGACAACGAGGCCCCGGCCCGACTGCCGTTCCTTCCGCCGCTTCGGCGGCCCTGATACGCGGCTCCGCACGACGGAGTCGTGGCCCAACACCCCGTCCCCACCTAGGAAAGGACAACGAGATGGCACTCCTCGACCTGCAGACGATGGAATCCGACGAGATGACCGGCGGAGGCGGCGGCGCCAGCACGGTGAGCCTGCTCTCCTGTGTGTCCGCGGCGAGCATTCTGCTCTGCCTCTGACGGCACCGAAGCCGGCACGGCTCCGGGCGGTTCCCTCCCGTTTCGTGGGAGGAACCCCCCGGGGTCCTTCCCCGTGCCAGGGACAGGGATACGAGGGGCCCGCCGCATGACGACTCCCGCCGACACGAAGACTCCCGCCGGCACGAAGACTTCGGCCGACACAACGGCTTCCGCACCCGACGAACCCGCGCGCCCCGCGCCCTCCGGCGCCTCCGGCGCGCTGCTGCGCGCGGCCACCCGGCACAGCGGGGTCCGCTGTCTCGCCCTGGGCCTCGCCACCACGGCCGCCACGGCGGCGGGCCTGCTCCTGCCGGCCGCCCTGGGCCGGGCCCTCGATCTGCTGCTGACGGATCCCGGCGGGACGCGGGCCACGCGCTGGGTGCTGTGGTGCACCGGCCTCGTGCTGCTGCTCGCGGTGCTGGACGTGTGCGAGACCGTACTCGGCGGAACGACGAACGCGCGCGCCACGGCGTGGCTGCGCGAGCGCCTGACCGGGCATGTCCTGGCCGTGGGACCGCGGGCGGTGTCCCGGTTCGGGTCCGGTGAGCTGGTGGCCCGGCTGGTCGGCAACGCCGCGCAGGCGGGGACGGCACCCGCCGCGTTCGCCGCGCTGCTCGCGGCGATCGCCGCGCCGGCCGGCGCGGTGGTGGCGCTCGGACTGATCGATCCCTGGCTGGCGGCGATGCTCCTCGGCGGGGCACCCCTGCTGACCCTGCTGCTGCGCACCTTCGCACGTGACTCCTCGCAGTGCGTGGCGCGCTACCAGGAGGTGCAGGGGCGGCTCGCGGGCGCTCTGTCGGAGGCGATCGGCGGATTCCGGACCATCGCGGCGGGCGGCACCGCCGACAAGGAGGTCGCGCGCATTCTGCGGCCGCTTCCCGAACTCTCCCGTGAGGGCCACCGCATGTGGCAGGTCCAGGGGCGCGCCGCAGCCCAGGCCGTCGCCGTGGCGCCGTTGCTGCAGCTGGGCGTGCTCGCCGTGGCGGGCGTCCTGCTCGTCCACCACCGGCTGTCGGTCGGCGATCTCCTCGCGGCGTCCCGTTACGCGGTCCTGGCGAGCGGGGTGGGCGTCCTGGTCGGGCAGCTCTCGGGGCTCGTACGGGCACGGGCGGCGGCCGGGCGGCTGGGCGAGGTTCTCGACGAGCCCGCGATCGCCTACGGCACACGCCGACTACCGCCGGGACAAGGCAAGTTGGAGCTGCGCGGGGTGATAGCCCGGCGCGGCGCACGCACCGTACTGAACGGGGTCGACCTGGTCGTCCCGGGCGGAACAACCCTCGCCGTGGTGGGCCGCTCGGGCTCGGGCAAATCGGTCCTCGCCGCGCTCGCGGGCCGGCTCGCCGACCCGGACGGGGGCGACGTACTCCTCGACGGGGTGCCCCTGCGCGAGCTGGACCCCGAAGAACTGCGCCGCGCGGTCGGATACGCCTTCGAGCGGCCTGCCCTGCTCGGCGGGAGCATCGAGGGCACGATCGGTTTCGGCGTCACGTCAGCACCGGCCCCGCGCGTCAGGGAGGCCGCCCGCACGGCCTGCGCGGACACCTTCGTGCGCCGGCTGCCCGAGGGATACGCCACCGCCTGCGCCGACGCTCCCCTCTCGGGCGGCGAGCGCCAACGCCTCGGCCTCGCCCGGGCGTTCGCGCACGACGGCCGTCTGCTCATCCTCGACGACGCCCTCTCCAGCCTCGACACCGTCACCGAACACCACATCACGCAGGCCCTCTTCCACCACAGCGCCCCCGGCAGTCGCCTGATCGTCGCGCACCGGGTCTCCACCGCGGCCCGGGCCGACGCGGTGGCCTGGCTGGACGGAGGGCGGGTGCGAGCGCTGGGCTCGCATGCGCAGCTGTGGCGGATACCGGCGTACCGGGCGGTGTTCGGGGACGCGGAACCCACCCTGGACGACGACACCGAGCACGGAGCCGGGGACTCGGAACGGACGGGCGGCACCTCATGACAGGAAGGCGGCGACCCCTGACCGGAGGCCCTGGCAGTGTGCGTGGACGCGGGCTGCGGTTTCTGCGCGAGCGATGGCCCGTGGTCGGACGGCTCGCCGCGTGGTCCGTGCTGGAGACGGGGCAGACGTTCCTCATGGGATACGCCCTGGCGCGCGGCCTGGACAAGGGGTTCCTGGCCGGGCGGACGGGCGTGGGCCTTGCGTGGCTGGGGGTCGGTGCGCTCGCCGTGGTCGCCGGGGCGTACGGCACGGGGCGGGTGTACGGTGCCGTCGCGGCGCTGGTCGAGCCGTTGCGCGACCGGCTGGTGCGGCATGTCGTGGAACGCGGGGTGCGGGAGGCGGACGGCGGGGCGCTGTCCGGGCTCACCCAGCAGGTGGAGATCGCGCGGGACACCTTCGCCGGGCTGGTGATGGTCTCGCGCTCGTTCCTGTTCACCGCCGCGGGCGCCCTCGTCGGGCTCTTCTCCCTCGACCCGCTGCTCCTCCTGGTGGTCGCGCCTCCGCTCGCCGCGGGGGTCGCGCTCTTCGCCGCCACGCTGCGGCCGCTGGCCCGCCGTCAGGAGGCGTTCCTCGTGGCCGACGAGGAGATCGCCGCCCATCTGGGCGCCGTCTGCCCGGGGTTGCGGGACATTACCGCGGGCGGCGCGGAGACGGCGGTCGCCGCCGAGGTCGGCGACCGCATCGACG
Source organism: Streptomyces sp. SAS_270 (assembly GCF_052543295.1). Lineage (NCBI taxonomy): Bacteria > Bacillati > Actinomycetota > Actinomycetes > Kitasatosporales > Streptomycetaceae > Streptomyces > Streptomyces sp. SAS_270. Next base: position 73,301 of record NZ_JBMNDS010000041.1, on the reverse strand, counting down.
CCGAACTGCGCGCCGCGCGCTCACTGGCCCACTGGGGTGTCATGCGCGTCATGTCCCTCGCCGTCGGCGGCCAGCTCCCGATCGTCCTGCTGCTCGCCACCGCCCCGTGGCTGCTGCACCGCGGTGTCACCCCGGGCGCCCTGGTCGGCGCCCTCGCCTACGTCACCCAGTCCCTGCTGCCCGCCCTGCAGAACCTCGTGCACGGCCTGGGCACGAGCGGCTCCCGCCTCGCGGTCGTGCTGCGCCGTCTCGCGCCGGAGACGGGTGCGGACAACGCCGGGGACGCGACGTACCCGGACCACGCCGACCCGTCCAGGAGCAGCACGGCAGTACGCGAAGCCCCCGTACGACACGCCGTCCCGGACCGCGCGTCGCCGTGCCCCGCACCGCCGCCCCACATCCCGGCGATCGCCCTCTCCTCACTCACCTTCGCCTACGGTCCCGTCAGTGACCCCGTGATCAAGGACCTCACCCTCACCGTCCCGCAGGGCACGCACCTCGCCGTCGTGGGACCGAGCGGCATCGGCAAGTCCACCCTCGCCGGACTGGTCGCGGGAATGCTGGAACCGCGGCAGGGAAGCGTCCGTTTGTGCGGATATTCGGTGCCCGGTCCCACATCCTCGGCGCATCGCGTCCTCATCCCGCAGGAGGCGTACGTCTTCAGCGGATCCGTCGAAGAAAACCTCGGTCAACTACGGCCGGATCCCGTGCCCGAGGCGGAACTGCTGGCAGCGGCGGATGCAGTCGGGCTGGCCCCGCTGCTGCGCGAATGGGGCGGACCGGCGGCCCGAATCGACCCCGAAAAGCTGTCGGCCGGCGAGCGGCAGCTGATCGCGCTGACCCGGGCCTATCTCTCGTGTGCGCCGGTCGTCCTGCTGGACGAGGCCACCTGCCACCTGGACGCGGTGGCCGAGGAACGCGCGGAGCGTGCCTTCGCGGACCGGCCGGGCACCACGCTCGTCGTCGTCGCCCACCGCATCAGCTCGGCCCGCCGCGCCGACCGCGTCCTCGTCATGGACGGCCTGCACGCGGTGTACGGCGACCACGACACGCTGACCCGCCGCTCACCGCTCTACCGCGACCTGGTCGGCACCTGGTCGACCACCGTCAGGACCGCGCCGTCACAGCCACCCCTCGCCCTGGGAGATCCGGATGGCGTCGACCCGGTTGCGCGCCCCGGTCTTACGGGTGATGGCCGCCATGTAGTTGCGCACGGTCCCGTGGGACAGATGGAGGCTTCCGGCGATCTCCGCGACGGAGGCTCCCTCGGCGGCGAGGGATAACACGCTCAGCTCCCGCCGGGTCAGCGGCATCTCGGCGGCCTTGAGGAAGCCGAAGCCGAGCGAGTCGTCGACATACCGCTGTCCCTCGGCGACCCGTCGGATGCCGAACACCAGCCGATCCGGCGAGCCCTCCTTGGCGACGTACCCGAGCGCCCCGGCCTCCGCGGCCCGCTTCAGCAGCCCGGGCCGGTTCGCACTGGCCAACACGAGAAGGCGTGGCACCGGGCTGCCCGGGCGCCGGGAGCAGAGATCGGCGAGCGGAGGCAGCCGGTAGGAGTCCGCGCACTCCAGATCCGCCGCGCAGACGTCCGACCGTACCGTGCGCATCCGTCCCGACGCACTGCGCCACGGCGCGTCGAACACCGCGAAGTCGGGCTCACGACGCAGCCACTCCGCCAGCGCCAGTCGCACCAGACATTCGTCGTGCACCAGAAGTACCCGGATCACGTCCGCCCCTCAGCTCGCCGCTCGCCGGTGTCTGCCTCACTTGCCGATTGCCGGTTGCTCCGCCATCAGCGACTGCCCATTGTTTGGCGCATGTCACCGATCCGGTGCGCGAAGAACCGGCCAAGAGGGGGCGCGGGGGCGCACAAAGAGCGCCCCTTGGACACTCCACGCTTCGACACGAGGGGCATGACTCCGGACCGACGGGGTAAAGGTCGCCCCACCCGTCGCCGCCCGCGCCAACGCCCACCGCCGCTCCTCGCCGTGCGCGAAAGGCCGCCAGGAGAGAGCCTGATCCCTGGGACTGGTCGCGAGGCCCTGCGAGGAGGTGGTCGGCGTGTCCGACTGGCAGGGGTCCGGGCGGAAGGCGGACTCCACCGCGGCGCCGGCCGGCCGGCCCATGCTCTCGCTGGCGCTCGCGTCCATGCTGGACGGCGTCCACGCGCACTCCGGCGCGGTCTATCTGCTGGCGCCGGGCGAGCCGGTCCTGGAGATGGCGGTCATGGCGGGGCTTCCCCGGGCCTTCGCCGCACCCTGGGAACGGGTCGGACTCAACGCGCCGGTTCCGGTTGCCGAAGCCGCACGGGAACGACAGCTGATCTGGGTCAGCGGCGAGCAGCAGATGGCCCGCCGCTATCCCCGCATCGCGGTGGTCCTCCCCTACCCCTTCTCGCTGGCCGCACTCCCGGTGGCGACACCTGACACGGTGTACGGCGCCGTCTTCGTGACCTGGCCCGGCACCCACCCGCCCGACCTGTCCGACCGCGAGCGCGAGCATCTCACCGCGGCCTGCGACCGGCTCGCGCTGCGGCTGCGGCGCGCCGCCGAGGAGCAGCGCCCGGTGCACCCGGAGCCGGACCTGCTCGCGCCCGCGGCCACGGCGACGGTGGCGGGAACGCTGGGCACGGTGGAGGCGGCGCGGATGGTGGCACGGCTGCCGTACGGCCTGTGCGCCCTGGACCTGCACGGGCGCATCAGCTACGCCAACCCGGCCGCCGCCGAGCTGCTCGGCGTCCAGGTCAGCGGACTGCTTGGCACCCAGTTGTGGGCGGCCGTGCCGTGGCTCAACGACCCCGTCTACGAGGACCGCTACCGTGCCGCGCTGATCAGCCAGCACGTGACGTCCTTCGTGGCGCTGCGGCCGCCCGGGGACTGGCTGTCTTTCCGCCTCTACCCCAGTACGAACGGGCTGAGCGTGCGTATCTCGCGCGCCCGCGCGGTCTCCGAGATGGGCAGGTCCGCGGTGACCGCGGGCGACGGCACCTCGCGACTGGTGACCATCTCGCAGGTGCTGAGCCTGGCGGGCGCGCTCACCGAGGCGGCGAGTGTGCAGGACGTGGTGCAGCTGGTCGCGGACGAGATCGCCCCGGCGGCCGGAAGCCAGGCCCTCGTCGTCCTCGGCTCACGGGCCGGACGCCTGCACGTGCTCGGCCATCACGGGTATGCCGACGCGCACGTCGTGGAGCGCTTCGACGGGATGCCGTTGACGGCCCACACCCCGGGCACGCAGGCGCTGAACAGCGGGGTGCCCGCCTTCTTCGACTCCCGCGGGCAGCTGGAGCGCCTGTATCCGTCACGGCACGCGACACCCGACGGCATGGCCGCGTGGGCGTATCTCCCGCTCATCGCGTCCGGGCGGCCGGTGGGGACCTGCGTCCTCGCGTACACGGAGCCGCATCCCTTCCCGGCGGACGAGCGCGCCGTACTCACCAGCCTCAGCAGCCTCATCGCCCAGGCCCTGGAACGGGCCCTCCTCTACGACGCCAAGCACCGGCTCGCGCACGGACTGCAGGCCGCCCTGCTGCCTACTTCCCTGCCGCAGCTGCCGGGCATCGAGGCGGCCGCCCGCTATCTCCCGGCCACGCAGGGCATGGACATCGGCGGCGACTTCTACGACCTGGTGCCTTCGGAGGGCCTGGCCGCGGCAGTGATCGGTGACGTGCAGGGGCACAACGTGACGGCGGCGGGCCTGATGGGGCAGATCCGCACCGCCGTCCGCGCGTACACGACCGTGGGCAAGCCGCCGACAGAGGTCATGCGCAGCACCAACCGGCTGCTCATCGACCTCGGGACCGAGCTGTTCGCGAGCTGTCTGTACCTGCGGCTGGACCCCGCCCGGGGCCGGGCGGTGATGTCCCGCGCGGGCCACCCGCCGCCCCTGCTGCGCAAGCCCGACGGACAGGTCCGGGTCCTCGACCTCGCCGGCGGGCCCCTCCTCGGGATCGACGCCGCCGCCTCGTATCCGACGACCGAGGTGGATCTCGCCCCCGGTTCCGTGCTCGCCCTCTACACCGACGGGCTCATCGAATCCCCCGGCGTCGACATCGAGGACGCACTGGCCGAGCTGGGCCGAGTGCTCGCCGAGATCGGGGACCTGCCGCTGGACGAGCTGGCCGACCGCCTCCTCCAGTACAGCTCCTCGACGTCACCGGAGCGGCTCGACGACGTGGCACTGCTTCTGCTGCGCGCCCGGGCGGCGGACTGACCACCGGTCGGCCCCCGGTACGCACGGCGGTCCGGCCCTCCCGCCGGAGGGCCGGACCTTCCACTGTCGGCCTGGGCCGCTGGGACCGCTGCCGGGTCAGTGGCTCTCGGTCAGACCGGATCCGTCGGCGGCACCGTTACCTGTGCCTGCGCCCGTGTCGTCACCGGTGCCTGTGCCCGCGCCGGTGTCGTCGCCGGTGCCGCTCTGGTCGCCCACGGCACCGCTCTGATCGCCTGCGGCACCGCTCTGGTCACCGGCCTGGTCACCGGCGCCGCCCGCCTGGTCGTCGGCGCCGCCGCCGGCCTGGTCTCCGGCACCTGCGTCTCCGGCACCCGCGTCTCCGGCACCCGCATCGCCCGCACCGGCACCCGCGTCACCAGCACCCTCATCGCCCGCACCCGCACCCGCGTCACCGGCACCCGCACCGCCCGCGTCACCGGCGCCGATCGTCGCGCCGACCGCCGCCAGCGCGGTCGTGACCGGCTGGAAGAAGGTCTCGCCGCCGACCGTGCAGTCACCGCTGCCGCCGGAGGTGAGGCCGATCGCGCTGCCGTCCTGGGTGAACAGGGAGCCGCCGCTGTCGCCGGGCTCTGCGCACACGTCGGTCTGGATGAGACCGGTGACCGTGCCCTCGGGGTAGTTGACGGTGGCGTCGAGGCCGGTGACGTTGCCGTCGTTCAGGCCGGTGGTGCTGCCCATCCGCAGGACCTGCTGGCCCACGGTGGCGTCCGCGGCCTGGGAGATCTGGACGGTCTGCCCGCCCCCGACGTTGACCTCGCTGACGGCCTGCGTGTTCGGGTCGTCGTACTTGACGAGCGCGAAGTCGCCGTCCCCGGGGAACGTGGCCTTGTCGACGGTCGCGATGGGCGCCCCGTCCTGGGCGTCGGACCACTGGGCCGCCGCGACACCGCAGTGGCCGGCGGTCAGGAAGGCGGGGCTGCCGTCGCCCGTCACGACGTTGAAGCCCAGCGAGCAGCGGGCGCCACCGCCGAAGATGGCGTCGCCGCCCGACACGAACGTCTTGAACGTCCCCGCGGACTTCTTGAGCGTCGCCACGTCCGTGCCGAGGCTCTTGACCGTCGCCTCGACGGTGTCCCACTTGGCACCCGTGACGGTGCTGTCCGCGGTGACCCGGATCTCGTTCGTCTTCGGGTCGACGGACCAGGACGTGCCCGGGACCGTCGCGTCGGTCTTCAGCGTCTTGGCGGCGGCCTTCAGCGTGGAGGTGCTGTTCTGCACCTCGTTGGGGACGGCGCCGGCCCTCTTGATCTCGTTGACGACGTTGCTGTTGTTACCGACGACGTTGACGACGACCTGCTGCTTGTCGGCGTCGTAGTACGACCCGGCGAAGGCGTCGCCGAGCCGGGAGGCCAGCTGCGAGGCGAGGTCCGACACGTCGGAGGACTTGAACGTTCTGGGAGCCGCGTCGTCCGCGTCCGTCTGCGACGCGTTGGCGTTGGGCAGCAGTAGGGCCGCCGCTCCGAGCGCCGCCACGCTTCCTGCCGCGATCGCGGCCTTGCGCTTGGGTATGCGTTTGTGACTCAACTCTGAACCTCCTGGGACGGGGTCGGATGCCGCCGTCCGGCAGCTGACTGGGGGGCGCCTGGATGCCTGTTGATACGCGCGGGTCGGGTGAGGTGTTCAACTGCCTTTGCAAATCTCTGGGTTGACGCGACCGAAAGCATGGAATGTCCGGCAATCACGCCTGCTCGCGCCCGGGGGCGGGCACCATCACTCCATGACGCACCCCGTGACGCCGACGCCCGAGGAAGCCGACAAGCTCCTCGCCGCCAACTTCGCACCCTGGGTACGGGACCTGGGCCTGTCGGTGCAGGAGGTGGGTGAGGGCCGCGCGGTCCTGCGGCTGCCCTGGTCCGGGCATCTCGCCCGCGAGGGCGGCTCGCTCTGCGGCCAGGCCCTGATGGCCGCCGCGGACACGGCCACCGTGATCGCGGTGTCGGCGGCGCGCGGCGGCTTCGTCCCGATGACGACGGTTCAGCAGTCCATCAGCTTCCAGCGCGCGGTCACGGACGCGGACGTCCTGGTCGAGGCGGTCCTCACCAAGCTCGGCCGCCGGATGGCCTTCGCCGACATCACGATGACCGCGGCCGGCTCGGAGGAGATCGCGGCCCGGGCGAGCACGGTGTACGCGCTGCTGGGCTGAATCCCACGGGCTTCATCCGTGCAGGGGCTGCAGCGCGCACCTCGCGCACCATGGGCCACACGTTCCGCTACCGATCGGTAACCCTCAGTCCCCGAGCGCTACCGGAATCCCGGCTTCAGCGAATCTGCACATCGAATGCGCAAGCGAGTCACCTCGCACAGCAGACGTGCACAACCCTGCGCAGCCCGCCGCACCCATTGGGACGGGAGTGTCCGATTCGGGGTCACACGGTGCCGGAGCGAAGGGGGCCGATGTCGCCCACCCTGTGAAGAAGTCGCCCTCAAGCCGTGCGCGCGCCTGCACGGTTCACCGCCCGTGCGCCTCAAGTGCCCTGGTGAGAGCCCTGGTTGATTGGAAGCGTGCCGCGCCGCCGTGCTTTGATCCGTTGCACCGCGGGGGTCGCACGAAGGTTCCCCGGCAACGGGTTCCTGACGCCCGTGTGCGCGGCCGACCATCTGTCCCCAGAGGGGGGCCGCTCTCCCCCTTATGAATACCCATACGAAGGGAAGTTCCATCATGAACTCCACCCCCCAGGTTGAGACCGCCGAGATCTCGGACGCCGCCCTCGACGCCGTCTCCGGCGGTCTGTCCCTGAACGCCGTTGGCACCGTCACGGGCCTCGTGGACTCGGTTGCCCCGGTCTCCGGCATCGTCGGCACCGCCGTCGGCACCGTCGAGGGCGTCACCGGCCTGAACACCGCCCCGGTCACGGGCCTGGTCGCCGGTCTCTGATCGCTTCACGCGATCTTGGCTTCACCGTGTGCCGGGAGTCCCGGAACCGTTCCCCGGTTCCGGGACTCTCGGGTGCCGTAAATCTCTCGAACAGGTGAGGGAAGTCCCGTGCAGTTCCGCCAACAGGCCCTCGCCAAGCTGCAGTCGCCCGAAGATCTCGACCTTCCGGTGCGCTTCGCGCGCCCCCAGGGCTGGCTCGTGCTGGCCGTGACGGTGGTCGTGATGGCGGTGGCGTCCGTGTGGGCGGTGACGGGCACGGTCGCGTCCACGGTCGCAGCGCCGGCCATCCTCACGCACGGTGAGGGCAGCTACATCCTGCAGAGCCCTGTAGCGGGTCAGGTCACCGCGGTCCTCGCCAAGGAGGGCGAACGGCTGGCCGCGAACGCCCCCGTCCTCAAGGTCCGTACACAGCAGGGCGAGACGGTCGTGCGCACCGTCGCCGCCGGACGGATCACCGCGCTCGCCGCCTCCATCGGCGCGATCATCTCCACCGGCGCGAACGTCGCGGCCGTCGAGAAGGTCGCCCACAGCGGCGACCCCCTGTACGCGACGGTGTACGTCCCCGCCGAGAACGCCTCCACGATTCCCGAGAACGCCGCGGTGGACCTCACCGTCCAGTCGGTGCCGACCCAGCAGTACGGCGTCCTGCGCGGGCATGTGAAGTCCGTCGACCGGGCCGTGCAGTCGCAGCAGCAGATCGCCGCCTTCCTCGGTGACAGCCAGTTGGGCGAGCAGTTCACGAAGAAGGGCAGGCCGGTGGCCGTGCTGGTCCGGCTCGACCGCGGGTCCGGCACGAAGTCCGGCTACAAGTGGTCCTCGGCGGACGGGCCGCCCTTCACCCTCACCTCCATGACGTCGGCCACGGCCTCCATCCGGCTGGCCGATCAGCGTCCCGTCGATTGGCTGCTGCCGTGACCGCCGCACAGGACACCCGCGGCAGACGCCGTGCCGCCCCGCCCAAGCGGACGGTGCCCAAAGGCCGCCGCAAGGCCGTCCGCACCCCCACCGTCCTCCAGATGGAGGCCGTCGAGTGCGGCGCCGCCTCCCTCGCCATGGTGCTCGGCCACTACGGACGGCACATCCCCCTCGAAGAGCTGCGCATCGCCTGCGGCGTCTCGCGGGACGGCTCGCGTGCGAGCAATCTCCTGAAGGCGGCCCGCAGTTACGGCCTCACGGCCAAGGGCATGCAGATGGACACGGCCGCACTCGCCGAGGTGCAAGGACCCGCCGTCCTGTTCTGGGAGTTCAACCACTACGTCGTCTACGACGGCATGGGGCGCCGCTTCGGGCGGCGCGGCGTGCACATCAACGACCCCGGCAAGGGCCGTCGTTTCGTCCCGATGGAGGACTTCGACACCAGCTTCACCGGCGTCGTGCTCGTGATGGAGCCGGGCCCCGAGTTCAGCAGGGGCGGCCGCAAGCCGGGTGTGCTCGGCGCCATGCCGGCCCGGCTGCGCGGAACGTCGGGCACGATGCCCGCGGCCGTGCTCGCGAGTCTGCTGCTCGTGGTGGTCGGCGCCGCCGTGCCCGCGCTCAGCCGCACCTACATCGACCTGTTCCTGATCGGTGGTCAGACCTCACTGCTGGGCGTGCTGTTCGCGTCCATGGGCGCGTCGGTCGCGCTGACCGTCGTCCTGACCTGGCTGCAGCAGGCGAACCTGCTGCGCGGCCGCATCATCTCCTCCACGCTCAGCAGCGCACGGTTCCTGCGCCACCTGCTGCGGCTGCCCGTGACGTTCTTCTCCCAGCGCAGCCCCGCCGACCTGGTACAACGCCTCCAGTCCAACGACGCGGTGGCCGAGACGCTGGCCCGCGACCTCGCCGCGGCCGGTGTGGACGCGGTCGTGGTGGTGCTCTACGCGGTACTGCTCTACACCTACGATCCGCAGCTCACGGCCGTGGGCATCGGCGTGGCCCTGCTCAACGTGGTCGCGATGCGGGTGGTGATCCGGCTGCGCGCGACGCGTACGGCGAAGCTGCGCGCCGACAGCGCCCGACTGACCAACACGGCATACACCGGGCTGCAGTTGATCGAGACGATGAAGGCGACCGGCGGCGAGGACGGCTACTTCCGCAAGTGGGCGGGCCAGCACGCCACCACCCTTGAGGAGGAGCAGCGCCTCGGGGTGCCGAGCGCCTGGCTCGGGATCGTCGCGCCGACGCTGGCCACGCTCAACAGCGCGCTGATCCTGTGGATCGGTGGCATGCGGGCCGTCGAGGGACACATCTCGGTCGGTCTGCTGGTCGCCTTCCAGGCGCTGGTGACCCGCTTCACCGCGCCGCTCACCCGGCTCAACGGCGTCGCGGGCCGCATCCAGGACTTCGCGGCCGATGTCGCACGCCTCAAGGACGTCGAGAACTTCAAGGCGGACCCGCTGTACGCCCGCCCCGACGGAAGCGGGTCGACGCGCCGGCTGCACGGCCATGTCGAGCTGGAGAACATCACCTTCGGCTACAGCCCCCTCGACAAGCCACTGCTCACCGGCTTCTCGCTGACGGTGGGACCGGGCCAGCAGGTCGCCCTGGTGGGCGGCTCCGGCAGCGGCAAGTCGACGGTGTCCAGGCTGATTTCGGGCCTCTACACCCCCTGGGAGGGCGTGATCCGCATCGACGGGACGCGTCTGGAGGACATCCCACGCGGCGCGCTCGCGGCCTCCGTCTCCTTCGTCGACCAGGACGTCTTCCTCTTCGAGGGGACGGTCCGGGACAACGTGGCGCTGTGGGACCCGTCGATCCCGGACGACGCCGTCGTGGCGGCGCTGGAGGACGCGGCCCTCTACGACGTCGTGGTGCGCCGCCCGGGCGGGATCCACAGTCGGGTCGAGCAGGACGGCCGCAACTTCTCGGGTGGGCAGCGTCAACGCCTGGAGATCGCCCGGGCGTTGGTGCGCCGCCCCAGCATCCTGGTCCTCGACGAGGTGACCAGCGCGCTGGACGCGGAGACCGAGCAGACCGTCATCGACAACCTGCGCAAGCGCGGCTGCGCCTGCGTGGTGATCGCGCACCGGCTCAGCACCGTGCGTGACAGCGACGAGATCGTGGTGCTGCAGCACGGCACGATCGTGGAACGCGGGCGTCACGAAGCCCTGGTGACGGCCGGCGGACCGTACGCCGAGCTGGTCAAGGAGCGGTGAGATGACGACAGTTCACGAGGGCGACCTCGTCCTCGGCGCGCTCGGCGGCATGGGTACGCCGATCGACTGCTCCGGCCTCAACCGGCTCGACCTGGAAGGCCCGCAGGTGCTGTGGCTGGTCGCGGCGGGCGCCATGGACCTGTTCGCGGTCGACGCCGCGCAGCAGGGCCACTGGCACCACCTCGGCCGCCTCGAAGCAGGCTCGCTGCTGCTCGGCCCGGTCGCCGGCCCTCAGCACACGCTCGTCGGGCGCCCGCTCAGGGGCTGCGTGGTGCACCGGATCGGGCTGCGTGAGCTGTACCAGCCGGTCAACACCGAGACCTGGTCCTACGACGCCTACGGCAACCCCCAGTACGTACCCCCGACCACGAGCCCGCTGGAGTACGCCCTCGCTCTCGGCGTCGGCCGGAGCCTGTCCATTCTCTTCCAGGCGCCGATGGCCACGGAGGACGCCGCGGCCCTGACCGACGACGACGTCTTCTGGATGCAGGTGCCGCCCGGCAGTGTGCAGTACGGCTCGCTGTACGGCGCGGAGGCGGCGGCCGACCTGCTGATGGAACCCGGTGTCTGGCAGGGCATGGTCGATCAGCAGTACCGCCTGCTGGCCACGCTGGACCGCTGGATCGAACAGCTGGAGGCCAGCCACGAGCACCGTACGGCGGCGGGCATCAAGGCGGGCGAGGCCGTCCGCGCGCAGGCCGACCGGACGCTGCTGGCGTCGATCGGCAAGCAGTCGGCGAAGCGGCCCACGGCGGCCGACGCGGACGCCACGTACGCGGCGTGCAGGCTGGTCGCGCAGGCGGCCGGCATCACGCTCGCCGAGCCGTCGCACAACGGCGCGGAGAGCGACCGGCTCGACCCCGTCGAGCTCGTCGCCCTCGCCTCCCGCGTGCGCACCCGTGCCGTACGCCTCGACGGGCGCTGGTGGCGCGACAACGTCGGCCCGCTGGTGGGCCGGCGTGCCGTGTCGGGCAGCCCGGTCGCGCTGCTGTGGCGGCGCGGCGGATACGTGGCGGTGCAGCCGTCGTCGGGACGCGAGACGCCGGTGGAGAAGGCCAACTCGGAGGAGTTCGAGCCGCGTGCCGTGATGTTCTACCGTCCGCTGCCGGAACGGAAGCTGAGCCCGCTGCGGCTGCTGCGGTTCTGTCTGCAGGGGACCGGCGGGGATCTGCGCAACCTGGCCGTCAGCGGTCTGGTCACCGTGGTGATCGGCGCGCTGGTGCCGATCGCGACCGGCAAGGTCCTGGGCGAGTACGTGCCGAAGGCCCAGCACAGCCTGATCGTGCAGGTCTGTCTGGCCCTCATGGTCACCAGCGTGGTGTCGGCCGCGTTCATGCTGCTGCAGAACCTGACGCTGCTGCGGATGGAGGGGCGGATCGAGGCCACGCTCCAGCCCGCCGTGTGGGACCGGCTGCTGCGCCTGCCCACCAAGTTCTTCACCTCACGCTCCACCGGTGAACTGGCCAGCGCCGCCATGGGCATCAGCGCGATCCGTCGACTGCTCGCGGGTGTCGGCCCGACGGTCGCCCAGGCCGGCACGGTCGGCGCGATGAACCTGGGGCTGCTGTTCTGGTACAGCGTCCCGATGGCGCTGGCGGCGATCGGCATGCTGGTGGTCATCGGGGCCGTCTTCCTGGCCCTGGGTCTGTGGCAGGTGCGCTGGCAGCGCCGTCTGGTGGTGCTGAGCAACAAGCTCAACAACCAGGCGTTCCAGACCCTGCGCGGCCTGCCCAAGCTGCGGGTGGCGGCGGCGGAGAACTACGCGTACGCCGCCTGGGCGGGCGAGTTCGCGCGCAGCCGTGAGCTGCAGCAGAGGGTCGGTCGCATCAAGAACCTGACGACGGTGCTGGGCGCGGTGTACCTCCCGCTGTGCTCCCTGCTGATGTTCATGCTCCTCGCGGGCCCGGCCCGGGGCTCGCTGTCAGCGGCCGCGTTCCTCACCTTCAACACCTCGGTGACCATGCTGCTGACCTCGGTCACCCAGCTGACCGGCGCGTTCGTGTCGGCGGCGGCCGCGCTGCCGATGTTCGAGGAGATCAGGCCGGTGCTCGACGCCACGCCGGAGGTACGCGGGGCGAGCACCCGCCCGGGCCCGCTGCTGGGCGGCTTGGAGGCGCGCCGGCTCTCCTTCCGGTACGCCGACGACGGTCCACTCGTCCTCGACGACGTGTCGTTCGCCGTGCGGCCCGGCGAGTTCGTGGCGATCGTCGGTCCGAGCGGCTGTGGCAAGTCGACGCTGCTGCGGCTGCTGATCGGCTTCGACAAGCCGCTCTCGGGAAGCGTCCTGTACGACGGCCAGGATCTGGCGGCCCTCGACCAGTCCGCCGTACGCCGCCAGTGCGGTGTAGTGCTCCAGCACGCGCAGCCGTTCACCGGATCGATCCTGGACTGCATCTGCGGCACCGAGCCCTACACGCCCGAGGAGGCGATGGCGGCCGCCGAGATGGCCGGTCTCGCGGAGGACATCAGGCGGATGCCGATGGGTCTGCACACCATCGTCTCGGGCAGCGGTGCCGTGTCGGGCGGCCAGCGGCAGCGCTTGATGATCGCCCAGGCGCTGATCCGCCGTCCGCGCATCCTCTTCTTCGACGAGGCGACCAGCGCGCTCGACAACGAGACGCAGCGCACGGTCATCGAGAGCACCCGGGCGCTGAACGCCACCCGTGTGGTGATCGCGCACCGGCTGTCCACGGTGATGGACGCGGACCGGGTCATCGTGATGGAGGACGGCCGGGTCGCCCAGCAGGGTCCGCCCGCACAGCTCCTCGCGGACACGGGCGGGCGGCTGCACGAACTGGTGCGGCGTCAGATGCAGTGACCGCTCAGTCGAGCCCCGGGACGGGGGCGCCGGAGGGGACTCCGGCGTCCAGGTATCCGCGGTAGAACTCCTTCCACGGCGCACCGGTTCCGGCGTGCGGGCCCTCGTGCCGTTCGCCCCGGGCGCGTGCGTCGAGGGCGGTGAGGCACACCTCCCAGCCGGCGCCGTTGCGGGCGGCGGTGTCCTCGGCCGCCAGGACGTCGGTGAGGGTGAAGCGGGTGCGCTTCTCGTCGAGGGCTTCGAGGTCGAAGTGCAGTTCTTCGCCGCCCCAGTCGAAGGAGAGGTGCCGGGGCGCGTCGACGGCGATGACCCGGCCGGTGGACTCGGGCATGTGCGGGTCCCCGCTGAACCTGATCGCGCCACCGGGGCGCAGGTCGATCTCCGCGCGGGACGGGAACCAGTGGGCCAGCTCGTCCGGGTCGGTCACGAACTGCCAGACGCGGTCGACGGGATGGTCGTAGGTGCGGCTGAAGCGGACGGCGGGGCGGCCGTCGTCCAGGGTGAGATAGGTACCTGTGAGGTCGGCGGACATGGCGGATCAGTCCTTCGAAGAGGGTGCCTTGGTGTCGTCCGGCGCCTCGTCGAGGCGCCGCCCGAGGGTGTCGAGGCCGGTGTTCCACAGCGTGCGGTACGGGGCCAGCCAGGCGTCGAGCTCGGCGATCGGGGCCGGGTCGAGGGCGTAGACACGGCGCTGTGCGTCCTGCCGGACCCGGACCAGCCCCGCCTCCCGCAGCACCCGCAGATGCTTCGACGTGCCGGGCTGGCTCAGGCCGCAGGCCTCGGCTATCTCACCGACGGGCCGCGGCCGCTCCAGGAGCAGCGCGACGATCGCCCGGCGGTGCGGGTCCGAGAGCGCGGTCCAGAGGGGGGCGTCGGACATAATTCCAATATGCCTCTGCAGTTATATGCCCGTCAAGGCACATACCCAGCCGGCGGGCCGAAGCCTCCGTGAAGCGGGCCCCCTAGCGAAACGTTGCCGTTTCGATGAAAGTGCTCTAGGCTCCACGTGTACGAAACGGTTTCGTTTAGGCGCTGCCTTCTCGAGCGAACTTTCCCTGGAGTGATGCTCCGATGTCCCAGACTCTGTCCAAGGGCGCCCGCACCGGCGCCCCGACCGCGCCTTCCGAGGCGCCGTCGTCCAAGCGGTGGTGGATCCTCGCGATCATCGGGATCGCCCAGCTGATGGTGGTCCTCGACGCCACCATCGTGAACATCGCCCTGCCGTCCGCCCAGGCCGACCTCGGCTTCTCCGACGGCAACCGGCAGTGGATCGTGACCGCCTACTCCCTGGCCTTCGCCTCCCTGCTGCTGCTCGGCGGCCGGATCGCCGACCTCTTCGGGCGCAAGACCGCGTTCCTCGTCGGCATCGTCGGCTTCGCCGGAGCCTCCGTCCTCGGCGGCATCTCCAACGGCTTCGGCATGCTGGTCACCGCACGCGCCCTGCAGGGCGTCTTCGGCGCACTCCTCGCGCCCGCCGCACTCTCGCTGCTGAACACGACCTTCACCGAGGCCAAGGAGCGCGCCAAGGCGTTCAGCGTGTACGGCGCGATCGCCGGCGCCGGCGGCGCGGTCGGACTGCTCCTCGGCGGCGTGCTCACCGACGCCTTCGACTGGCGCATGACGCTGTATGTCAACGTCGTCTTCGCCGTCGTCGCCTTCGCCGGCGGCTGGGTCCTGCTGAGCAACCACCGGGACGCCGCCAACTCCAAGCTGGACGTGCCGGGTACGGTCCTGGTCGCCACCGGTCTCTTCTCCGTGGTCTACGGCTTCTCCAACGCCGAGACGCACGACTGGAGTTCGCCACAGACCTGGGGCTTCCTGACCGCGGGCACCCTGCTCCTGGCGGCCTTCGCCTGGTGGCAGACCCGCGCCGCGCACCCGCTGCTGCCGATGCGCGTCCTGCTCGACCGCAACCGTGCCGCCTCGTTCCTCACCGTTCTGATCACCGGCGCGGGCATGTTCGGTGTGTTCCTCTTCCTCACCTACTACCTGCAACTGAACCTCGGCTTCAGCCCGACCAAGACCGGCGTCGCCTTCCTGCCGATGATGGCGGCCCTGATGGTCATGGCCCAGGTCGCCACCACGATGCTCGTGCCGCGCATCGGACCCAAGGCCGTCATCCCGGCGGGCTTCGCCATCGCCGCGGTCGGCATGGCCTGGCTGACCGGCATCGGCATCGGCTCGTCGTTCTCGACCGCCGTGCTGCCGCCGCTGCTGCTGATCGGCGCCGGCCTCGGCATGGTGATGCCGCCCGCCATGTCGCTCGCCACCAGCGGGATCGCACCCGAGGACGCGGGTGTCGCCTCCGCGACGGTCAACACCATGCAGCAGGTCGGCGGTTCGATCGGCACCGCGCTGCTGAACACCCTGGCCGCGAGCGCCGCGACGAGCTACCTGTCCGGCAAGGACGCGACCAGCAAGCTGGTCCAGGCCCAGGCGACGATCGAGAGCTACACCACCGCCTTCTGGTGGTCGGCGGGCTTCTTCGTGGCGGGCGCCCTGATCGCCTTCGTGCTCTACCGCCGCGGGGCGCAGGAGCAGGACGCCGACGCCGTGCAGGTCGTCCACATGTAGGCACCGCACCGTCCGGCCGCGGTGCTGCGCCGCACCGGTCGCCGGCAGGGAGCCGCTCCCGACCGAGGGGCCGCCGTCTTCAGGGAGACGGCGGCCCCTCATCGCTGCCCCGCCGATTCGCCACGGCCCCGGGTGACGCGGCGCCACCTCGACCGCCGGTACAGGCGTGCCGCCGCCGCATACGGGTACTCCCCGGGGCATGCGACTGAGCGTGGTTGACGTGGGATCCAACACTGTCCGGCTCGTGGTGGCGGACGCCGAGGGCGGAGTACCGCTGCCGGTGCACACCGCCAAATGGAAGCTGCGACTGTCCGAGCACATCGATCCGGGCGGAAGAATCCCCGACGAGGCGGTGAGACAACTGGTGGAAGCGGTCACCGCGGCGGGCAAGACCGCCCACCGGTGGGGCGCGGCAGGCCCGTTGGCGTTCGCGACCGCCGTGGTGCGCAACGCTCCCAACCGTCAGGAGGTCCTGCGGACCGTGCGGGCACAGACCGGCGTCCAACTGTGCACCCTCCCCGGCGAGGTGGAGGCCGAGTTGACCTTCCTCGGCGCCCGCCGGTGGATGGGGTGGAGGTCGGGACCGCTCGCACTGCTGGACATCGGCGGCGGCTCCCTCGAAGTCGCCTTCGGCCGGGGCAGGTTGCCGGACTTCGTGGCGTCCTTGCCGCTCGGCGCCAACCGGCTCACCCAGGAGTTCCTGGCGGGCCAGCCGCTGCCGTCGCCGGAGGCGATGAAGGCGCTGCGCCGCAGGATCCGTCATCAACTCCGGGACGTGGCGGCACGGGTCCGCTGGGAGGGACCGCGCACCGCCGCGGCGACCTCCCGGACGTTCCAGCAGCTGGCGCGGTTGTGCGGCGCCGCGCCGGGGCGCCACGGACCGTTCGTGGAACGGGAGTTGCACCGCACCGAACTGCGTCGCGGCATGGAACGCCTCGCCGCCCTCCCGGCCGCCGAACGCCACCGGCTGCCCGGCATCTCCGCCCCGCGGGCCGCCCAGAGCCTGGCCGGTGCGGTGGTCGGGCACACGGCCATGACGCTGACCGGCCTGAAGTCGGTCACCATCTGCCCCTGGGCGATCCGGGAGGGCGTACTGCTGCGGCACATCGAGGACGGCGGCGCCTGGTGGGCGGAGGTCAGCACGCAGGGGGGCGACGACACGCCCTCGGGCGCCGGCGCCGTCCCCCTGCGTATCGCGACACCGGCACGCTGACCACGGCCTCGGTGACCCGGCGCGCCGCGACCACGCCCGGCCGCGCCCGTCGGCGTCCGCCGCGGGTCGCCCGCGCCGTACCGGGTACCCGGCGCGCATGACACACGACCAGGACGGACCGACGCTGCCGCCGAGTCGGGGCCCTGTCTCCGCAGCCGTAGGCGCACACCTGACGGGGACGGGTCCGCTTCCCGCCGACGAGGACGTCCACGACGCGTCGGCGTACGGCGACGATCTGCAGCTGGCCCTCTACCTCTGCTACGAACTGCACTACCGCGGCTTCGCCGGAGTCGATCCCGACACGGAGTGGGACGCCGACCTGCTGAGGACCCGGGGCGCCCTGGAACGGCGTTTCCTGGCGGTCCTGCGCACGGACACCCCGGCCCATGACAGCCTCGACGCCGCGCTGGAGGAGCTGCTGGTGGAACCGGCCGACGGAACGGGCGTGAGTCACTACCTGCGCGACGAAGGCTCCCTGCGGCAGATACGCGAGTACGTGACGCAGCGCTCGCTGTACCACCTCAAGGAGGCCGACCCGCACGCCTGGGTCCTGCCCCGCCTGTGGGGGCGGGCCAAGGCGGGCATGGCGGCGGTGGAGTTCGACGAGTACGGCGGCGGCCGGCCCGAACGCGTGCACGCACGGCTGTTCGCCGACATGATGACGGGCCTCGGCCTGGACACGGCGTACGGCCGCTATCTGGACGCCGCGTCCGCGGAGATGCTGGCCACCGTGAACCTGATGTCGCTGTTCGGCCTCCACCGGTCCCTGCGCGGCGCGCTGGTCGGTCACTTCGCGGCGGTCGAGATCACCTCGTCGCCGGGATCCCGGCGGCTCGCGGAGGCGATGCGGCGCACGGGCGCGGGGCCTGCCGCCGAGTTGTTCTACGACGAGCACGTGGAGGCCGACGCGGTCCACGAACAGGTCGTACGTCATGACGTCATCGGCGGCCTCCTGCAGAGCGAACCGCACCTCGCGCCCGACATCGCCTTCGGCATCGACGCCACGGGCCATCTGGAGGACCGCTTCGCCGCGCGATTGCTGACCGCGTGGCGAGCGGGGCGCTCATCACTTCGCAATGCTGATACTTCCTGATATGTCGGGTACTCGTTGACGCGTGATGCCCCTTGGTTACCTCACTCCTTTCGCGTCCCTCGCGCCCCTTGCACCCCTTGTCCTTCCGGGTGTCTACGCCCCGCAGCAGGACACGGCGCTGCTGGCCGACGCGCTCTGCGACGAACCGCTCGCCCCGGCCGCCCACGTTCTCGATGTGGGCACGGGCAGCGGCGCCCTGGCCCTCGCGGCCGCGCGGCGCGGGACCCGCGTGACCGCGGTGGACGTCTCCTGGCCTGCGGTGTGCACGGCGCGGCTCAACGCGCGGCTGGCGCGTCGCCCCGTACGCGTCCTGCGGGGCAATCTCTTCGACCCCGTGGCCGGCCAGTCCTTCGACCTGATCCTCGCCAACCCGCCCTACGTACCGACGTCGGCCACCGAGACGGCGCGACGGGGTCGGACCCGGGCGTGGAACGCGGGCGGCGACGGCCGTCTCGTGCTGGACCGGATCTGCCGGGACGCACCGCAACGGCTGCGCCCCGGTGGCGTGCTGCTGATGGTCCACTCCGCGCTCAGCGGACCCGCCGGCACCCTGGAACAGTTGCGCGCGGCCGGGCTGAAGGCCGCGGTGGCCCGGCGTCGCCGGATCGCGTACGGGCCGGTCCTGCGCGCCCGGGAGGGCTGGCTGCGAGAGCGCGGCATGCTGGCCAGTGACGACGAGAGGGAGGAACTGGTGGTCATCCGTGCCGAACGACCGAGCTGACGCACCCCGCCGGGTCAGCCTGCAGCGCCGCGGGCCGCTCCTCGTGGAGGGCCCTGTCGAAGTCGAACTGGAGGACGGCACCGTCGTGTCGTCCGACCGCTTCCGCGTGGCCCTGTGCATGTGCCGCCGCAGCCGTACCTATCCCTGGTGCGACACCAGCCACCGCCGCACCCGTCCGGGGCCCTGAACCGCACGTGCCCGCGAGCCCCTGACCGCCGGAGCCGGTCAGGCCAGGCCCGTCCGTCGCCAGACCCCCTGCCATACGACCCACACATGGCCGTCGGGGCCGTGGTGGACGCGCAGTCCGTCGACGACGGCCAGGAGCGGGAGGTTCCTGTGGCTGCCGTGACCGGCCGCGTCCAGGGTGACCACGGTGTCGTCGGTGGCCGCCACCGTGATGCCCACGTCATCGGCGGTGAGAACGATCCGGCATGCGTCGTCGGCCGTGGTGCGCTCCAGAAGGCAGCGGCTCACGGAGTGCCCGGCGTCACGCACGGGGGCGATGAACCAGC
This sequence comes from Streptomyces sp. SAS_270, assembly GCF_052543295.1. Lineage (NCBI taxonomy): Bacteria > Bacillati > Actinomycetota > Actinomycetes > Kitasatosporales > Streptomycetaceae > Streptomyces > Streptomyces sp. SAS_270. Next base: position 54,128 of record NZ_JBMNDS010000041.1, on the reverse strand, counting down.
CGGGCGCGTCGATCACCCTCGTCACCGCCGCGGCGGCGGCCTCCACCGCCAACTCCCCGTCCCCGCGGGCGAAGTGGGCGGTGAACTCCATCTCCAGCGCGGGTTCCAGGAGGCCGCACTCCGTCAGGAGCGGGGGCCCCTTCGAGGGAGGACTGATCGAGGTTCCCACCGCCCACCCCCTGATTCAGCCAAGACGGACACCACAACGGACAGGACAGCGCTGCGGCCGGGGACTGGGGCGGTACAGCGACTCTACGACCCCGAACTCCGCCTTGAACAGGGCATGTTGCGCCAGACAGCACCATCGAAAGTCAATACTTCCGGGTGCGATTTCACCTGGACGAGTGAACCGGATCTTGCGGGTCGCGATACAGGGATGTTTCGGCGGCGCCGGGGTAGCTACGCAGATCGAACAAACCCTCCCCTGCCGAGGTGGAGCCGCCATGCCGCCGGAACCCCAGGACCGCGCCGCCGACCCGCCCGAGGGCACGGCCGACGCGTCCGGGTCACCGGCGGCGAACCCCTACGCCCACAGCTATCCGCACGGCCGGTTCACCGTGGTCGAGGTCTCGGGTGAGATCGACATGGCGACGGTGGGCTCCCTGGCCGAGCACCTCCACGCTGCCGCCGAACGGCCCGTGCCGGACGTGCTGGTGGACCTGCGCGGGGTCGCGTTCTTCGACGGCTCGGGCCTGCGCGCGCTGTGCCGCGCCGAGTCCGGGGCACGGGAGCGCGGGGGCCGTCTGCGGATCGTCTGCGACCGGCCCCGCATCCACCGCCTGCTCGGCGCCGCGGGCCTGCTCGGCCGTTTTCCGCCCCTGGCGGACCTTCCCCCTGGATCCGACCCGGAGAGGGGGTCGCAAAGGGGACCTAAACACGGATCGGGAACCTGAGAGGCTCTCCTCAGGTTCCCGTTTGTGCCGAGGGCCGGCCGACGGCCCCACTCCGTCCGGCCGGCCCCCGTTGCGAGATCACGCGGCGCCCGCTGCGAGGCCCGCACTCCCCAGCTACGAGCTCTCGATCGACGCCCACAGAAACCGCGTGACCCCGGTCCCTCAGAACGTGAAGACGGTCATCCCGGAGGAGTTCTTCACGCACTCGTTGGCGAAGGTGCGCTCATAGGAGACGCGCTTGCCCTGCCAGACGCCGACGGCGGTGACGACCACGGGGTCGAACTGCTTCGTACACATCGCCTCGTCTCTGCCGGAGAGGGCGTCGAAGTCCCCGCCGTACGCGCGAAGTTCCGCGCAGGCCTCGATCGCGGCCGGATGGGTTCCGGACGCGGTCGGCGCGCAGTTCAACGTGACGGCACGCTCGGGGGTGGCGGTGGCGGCGCTGTACCCGTGGCCCACGGTGAGAACCAGGGCGGACGGGGCGTAGAGCCCGGACGAGGCCGGGTGGGGGGCGGCATGGGCTCCCCCGGCGAGGGGCCCGCAGACGGCGGTGGCCGTCAAGGTGAGAGTCGCTGCCCAGCGCGCGGTGTTCGGCATTGTGTGCATCCTTCCGCTCAATTGAACGCCGTACCAGCTCGGTTGAGTGCCGGTGCGGCGAGCGCGAGTCTGCCGAGTCCGGGGCGGAAACACACATCGACCCCATGGGTTTCAGTAACCTTCAGTATTGAATCAGTGGCGCGAAGTTACGGAATTCGAACATGCACGCCCTGTAACCAGGCGGCCACTGATCTTCGAAAGCGGTTCACTGGCCGGTTTTGCGCGGCTCTGCAATAGGCCTGAAACATTCCGGTTCAGCCCTCGGCGGACCTCGGCCTCACCCCTTGCTCCGCGCTCGCTGCAGAGTAATGCTCATTACATGATTACAACGGAGCAGAACGAGAAGCTGCGCGGCTGGTTCGCCGGCCGCCTGCCCGACGACCTCTTCGAGACGCTGATGGAGGTGACGGTCGACCGCGAGGAGATCACCGTCATCGGCCGCATCCCCCGGCCCCGGCTCGCCGAAGGCGCCTCGGAGGCCGAGACGGACGCGGCCGTCCAGGCACGGATCCAGGAATTCAGGGAGCGCACCCGCGAGGAGCGGGTCGCGGTGGCGCGCGAAGCGGAGCACCGGTTCCGCAAGAAGGTCTCCTGGGGCGTGGAGTGCGACGGCGAGCGCGCGCTGTTCACGCACATCGCCGCGCCCGTCATGACCCGGCTGCGCCAGCCCGAGCGCCAGGTGCTCGACACGCTCATCGCCGCCGGCGTCGCCCGCAGCCGCAGCGACGCCCTCGCCTGGTGCGTACGCCTGGTCCAGCGGCACACCGACGACTGGCTCACGGAGCTGCGGGACTCACTGGAACACGTGCAGCGCGTACGGGCTCAGGGGCCGGACGCGGAACCGCGGGAGGCCGGGCCCAAGGACACGCCGCCCGACGCGGAATGACCGATTCGGGTGGTGTATTCGTCCACTGACGGCACGAAAGATGGATGAACCGTCCTCTGGTGCGGGTCCTGCGCGGCGCTTTAACGTCGGCAGACCCCTTGAGGACGGCATCCGCTCGGGCCGCACACCCCCGCCGACACCGGCCGGCCGTCCGCTCCACCGCGCCACCACGCGCTCCGCCGCCGCCCCTGAGCTGGAGCCCCCTTGTCCTCCCTGCCCGACAACGCCCCCGCCACCCCGCCCCCGTCCCTCACCGAGGTCGAGACGCACGGCGTCGAGCGCATCCCCGACGCGGACCGCACCGCGACACCGCTGGATCTGTTCCGTGTCGCCTTCGGCGGCGCGAACACCTTCTCCACCTGCGTGCTCGGCGCCTTCCCCATCCTCTTCGGCCTGTCCTTCTGGCAGGGACTCGCCGCGACCCTCCTCGGCGTCGTGGCGGGTGCGCTGATCCTGTGCCCGATGGCCGTCTTCGGTCCGGTCAACGGCACGAACAACGCGGTCTCGTCCTCCGCGCACCTGGGCGTGCACGGCCGTGTGGTCGGCTCGTTCCTCTCACTGCTCACGGCCGTCGCGTTCTTCTCCATCTCCGTGTGGAGCTCCGGCGACGCCCTGGTCGGCGGCGCCCACCGCCTCTTCGGCCTGGAGCGCAGCACCCTCGCCTACGTCGTCGCGTACGCGCTGTTCGCCGCTCTGGTGCTCGTGGTCTGCGTCTACGGCTTCCGGTTCATGCTGTTCGTCAACAAGATCGCGGTGACCTCGGCGACCCTGCTGTTCCTGCTCGGCGCGATCGCCTTCGCCGGTGACTTCGACCCCTCGTACGCCGGTGTCTTCACGGACTCCGCCGACGCGGCGACGCGGTCGATGTTCTGGCCGTCGTTCATCGGCGCCGCGCTGATCGTGCTGTCCAACCCCGTGTCCTTCGGCGCCTTCCTCGGCGACTGGTCGCGCTACATCCCCGCGAGCGCGCCGCGCCGTACGGTGATCGGCGCCGCGTTCCTGTCGCAGATCGCGACCCTGCTGCCGTTCGTGTTCGGCCTGGCGACGGCGAGCATCATCGCGAAGCAGGCGCCGAAGTACGTCGACCCCGCGGCCCCCGACTTCGTGGGCGGGCTGCTCGCCGTCTCGCCGAGCTGGTTCTTCCTGCCGGTGTGTCTGCTGGCGCTGATCGGTGGCATGTCGACGGGCACGACGTCGCTGTACGGGACCGGGCTCGACTTCTCCTCGGTGTTCCCGCGCCTGTCGCGGGTCCAGGCGACCGTGCTGGTCGGCGTGTTGTCGATCGCGTTCATCTTCGTCGGGCGCTTCGGGTTCGACCTGGTGCAGTCCATCTCGACCTTCGCCACCATGATCATCACCTGCACGACTCCGTGGATGGTCGTGATGATGCTGGGCTTCTGGACGCGGCGCGGCTGGTACGACCCGGACGCGCTCCAGGTCTTCAACCGCCGTCAGCGCGGCGGGCGTTACTGGTTCGCGCACGGCTGGAACTGGCGTGGCATGACGGCCTGGTGGGTGGCCGCGGTGATCGGCGTGCTGTTCACGAACATCCCCGGACAGTTCGTCGGGCCGCTCGGCGATCTGGCGAACGGCATCGACATCAGCCTGCCGCTCTCGCTGGCCGTCGCCGCCGTCCTGTATCTGGCCCTGCTGCGGATCTTCCCCGAACCGCGGGCGGTGTACGGCCCCCGGGGTGCGCGTCTGGCCCGTACCGTGGACGTGCCGGTGCCGGAGATCACCGGGCCCGGTGCGGAGAGGGACGACGCTCCGCCCGTACTCGCCGTCGAGGGCAGCTGATGGAGACCTGGCTCGATCTGTCCGTTCCGCTGGTCACCGGGATGCCCGTGTATCCGGGTGACCCTCGGGTCGACGTCTCCCGCGCCCTCAGGGTCGCCACGGACGGGGTCAACGTCCTGAGCCTGCACATGGGTTCGCAGTCGGGCACGCATGTGGACGCTCCGTACCACGTGAACTCGGCCTGGCCGACCCTGGACCAGTTGCCGCTGGACCGCTTCACGGGCCCCGCCGTCGTGGCCGACGTCCGGGGACTGCCGGCGCGGGCGCCGATCACACCCGACCTGCTCGCTCCGGCGCTCGCCCAGCTCCGGTTGATGCCGGGCGCCATCCTGCTGCTCGCCACGGGCTGGTCGGCGTACTGGGGCACCGACGACTACCTGGCCCACCCCTGGCTGACACCGCAGGCGGCCGAGGCCGTCGTCAACGCGGGCGTCCGCACCATCGGCATCGACGCGCTCAGCGTGGACCCGACCGGCGACGCCGACCTCCCCGCCCACCGCGCGCTGTGCGGCCCGGGAGGCGTGATCGCCGAGAACCTGACCGGCCTGGACCGGCTGCTGGGCCGGCGCAGCATCGAGGTCTTCCTCTTCCCCCTGCACCTGCCCGGAGCGGACGGCGCCCCGGTCCGGGCCGTCGCCCGCGTCGGGTAGCCGCTGAGTCGCGCGCTCACGGCCTGATCGTCCGCGCGATGTCCAGCGTCAGCCGCTGCCAGGGATCCCGCGGGTCCCGCCCGGTGAGGTCGTGGATGCGGCGCAGGCGGTAGCGCAGGGACTGCGGGTGCAGATGGAGTTCGCGTGCCGCGGCGTTGGCGGAACCGCGGTCGATGTACGCGGTGAGCGCCGCCAGCAGGTGGCCCTGGCCCGGGTCGGCGAGCGGCCCGAGGACCAGCCGGGCGATGTGGTCCGGCGCGGCGGCCGGGTGCCCGGCGAGCAGGGCGAGGACGTGGGCGTCGGCGTCGGTGAGGACCTGGCCGGGCCGGTGCGCGTGGGCGGGTGCCGTGTCGAGCGCGTCGGCCGCGAGGCGATGGGCGACGGCGACGCGGTCCAGCCCCTCACCGGTGATCGCACAGCCGCGCCAGGCCTGCCGGTCCAGGGCGGTTTCCGCCCGCTCGACGGCGCCGGCGGGGAACAGCAGGACGGCACGCGAGCCGCGGATGGTCGACAGCAGCGGTCCCGCGCCGTCCAGTGCGTCGGCCAGTCCCGTCGCGGCCTCGAACGACATGTCCGCTCCGCCCTCGGCGGCCGGTTCGGCCACCAACAGGCAGTAAGGGTCCGGGAGTTGTACGCCCAGCCGGGCCGAACGGTCCGTGAGCGCGCCCGCCGAGGCGTGCCGCCCGGCGATCAGGTCGTCGAGCAGCAGCCGCAGCGCCCGGTCGCGGTTCCCGGCGAGGTCCTCGCTGGTCGCGGCGTACGCCGTGGCCATCTCCTCCGAGAGCGTGTCCAGTGCGTTCAGCAGCATCCGGGCCAGCGCGAAGGCGTCGGCGGCCACGAGATCCGGCGCACGGGCCGCGATCTCGTCGGTGAGCACGGTTGCCGCCACGCGGTAGGCGCGCAGCACCGCCTGCACGGGCCGCCCGTCCGCGGCGCGAGCCGCCGCGATGCCCCGGAAGCGGCGCAGGTCCGCGGGGTCCAGCGCGGAGTCGGTCGCCCAGAGGTGCAGCAGCCGGTCCAGCCCCCAGGCGGCGATCGCCCGTACCTCCGGCAGTCGGCTGTCGTCCAGCGCGGCGTACACCGGAACCTGTTCGTGGACCGCGGCGACGACGGCCTCCACCACCCGCGGGTCAGCGACCATCTCCTGGCGGACACGGGCCCGGGCCTTCGAGGGCTTGTTTGTCACACCTTGATGATGTCAGCCGCGCGATGTGCGTACCACGGTGGACGGACCTTGTCACAGTGGCCAGGATCGTCGACGTACAGCGCGGTCTCAAGGACGAGAGGCGGGACGTACGGGATGACCAAGCACTGGGCCGACTTCCAGTACGAGATCTATCTGAACGGCATGACGGGCGCCGTACCTCGGCTGCCCACCGATCTGACCCGGCTGGAGGAGCTCACCGAACAGCGGCTCGGGCCAGGGCCGGTCGGCTATGTGGCGGGCAGCGCGGGCACCGGCAGCACCGCCCGCGCCAACCGGGCCGCTCTCGACCGGCGCAGGATCGTGCCGCGCATGCTGCGGGATGTGCACGAACGAGACCTGTCCGTCGACGTGCTCGGGCGGGCGCTGCCGGCGCCGGTGGCCCTCGCACCGATCGGTGTGCTGTCGATCATGCACCCGGATGCCGAGTCCGCTGCCGCTCGCGCAGCCGCCGCGCAGGGCGTGCCGTACATCCTGTCCTCGGCGTCCAGCACCCCCATCGAGCAGGTCGCCGAGGCGATGGGCGACGCGGAGCGCTGGTTCCAGCTGTACTGGGCCAAGGACCGCGAGGTCACCCGCAGCTTCCTGAACCGCGCGAAGGCGGCGGGCTACACCGCGCTCTTTGTCACCCTCGACACCCCGTTGCTGGCATGGCGGCCGCGCGACCTCGACCAGGCGTACCTGCCGTTCCTGCACGGCGTGGGCACCGCCAACTACTTCTCCGACCCGGCGTTCCGGGCGGGCCTGGCCAAGCCGGTGCACGAGGACCCGAACGCGGCTGTGATGCACTTCGTCGGCATGTTCGCGGACCCCGGGAAGACCTGGCCGGACCTCGCGTTCCTGCGGGAGAACTGGGACGGGCCGATCGTCCTCAAGGGCATCCTGCATCCGGACGACGCCCGCCGCGCCGCCGACGCCGGGATGGACGGGGTGGTCGTCTCCAACCACGGCGGCCGTCAGGTCGCGGGTTCCGTCGCGGCCGCCGACGCGCTGCCGAGGGTGGTGGAGGCGGTCGGCGACCGGCTGACCGTCCTGTTCGACAGCGGGATCCGCACGGGCGACGACATCTTCAAGGCGCTCGCGCTCGGAGCGAAGGCCGTCCTGGTCGGGCGGCCGTACGCCTACGGGCTCGGCCTGGACGGACAGGCGGGCGTCGAGCACGTCATCCGCTGCCTGCTCGCCGAGTTCGACCTCACGCTGGCGCTGTCCGGACACGCGGGTCCCGGCACGCTCGGCTCCGACGACCTGATCGAGGAAACCGCATGACCACAGAGCAGAACGCCCCCAGGAACGTCCTCGCCGTCGTCTCGCCCCATGTGGGCGGGCGCACCGCCGGGGCCGCGCTCGCCTCCGTCTTCCCCGGGGAGGCCCGCGTCACCGTCGTCGAGGCGACGGACGAGGACCGGGGCGCGCTGCGCGAGGCCCACGTCATCATCACCGGACTCGGCCCCGTCACGGCCGAACACCTCGCAGCCGCACCGGAGTTGGAGCTCGTCCAGTGCGCCAGCCACGGCTTCGACTACGTCGACCTGGAGGCCGCCCGCGCCAAGGGCGTGCCGGTCTGCAACATCGACTCCAGCGGGGCCGAGAAGCAGAACGTGGCCGAGCAGACCTTCGCCCTGATGCTGGCCCTCGCCAAGCAGCTGGTCCCGGCACACACCGCACTCGTAGACGCCGACTGGGCACTGCCGCGGCTGCAGCAGTCCATCACGGAACTGTCCGGCAAGACCCTCGGCATCGTCGGGCTCGGACACATCGGCGAGGAGGTCGCCCGCCGCGCGCTCGCCTTCGACATGAGCATCGTGTACGCGGGCCCGCGCGCCGCCGAGACCGAGGCACGGCTCGGCGCAGCACGCCATGTCGAGCTCGACGAACTGCTGAGCATCAGCGACTACGTCACGCTGCACGCGCCGCTCACCCCCGAGACCCGGCATCTGCTGAACGCCGAGCGGCTTGCCCTGCTCAAGCCCACCGCGTTCGTGGTCAACACGGCACGGGGCGCCCTCATCGACCAGGACGCCCTCGCGGACGCCCTGGAGGCGGGCACCCTGGCCGGGGCGGGACTCGACGTCTTCGACCCCGAACCGCCCACCCCGGCCCTGCGGTTGCTCAAGGCCCCGAACGTGGTGCTCTCCCCGCACGTCGCGGGGGTCACGCGCGAGACGCTCGTACGCATCGCACTGGCCGCCGTCCAGAACGCCGCCGACTTCATGGCGGGCAAACCACCGCGGGACGTGGTGTCCTGACGCTTCGTCAGTACGTGCGCGCCAGGGGGTGTTTTGAAGGTCCTGTGCGGTGCCCGCGGTGCCCGCGGTGTTCGGTGTGCGTGCCGGGCGCCGTGGGTGCTGTGCGGGACTTTCACGACACCCCCTAGAGGCCCACCCCCGTGGGCAGGTCGGGCAGCCGCACGGGCAGCGGGAGCACGGGCGCAGGTCTCGCTTCGTCGTCGACGGTCACCACCCGGCGCTCCTGGTAGGTCTCCGGCGGGTTCTCCTCCGGGGTGTTCGAAGCGGCGGGTGCGGGTGCGGCCGTCCCCTGTGCGTCGGGCAGGTCGGTCGTACCCGGTGCGGGCGGCGGGTCGCTGACGGGATGCGAGGAGGGCTGCGCCGTCCCCGCGATCGACAGCGACTCGCGACCGATCGACGAGAAGTCGGTCTGCCACCGTTGCGCGTCGGAGCCGTCGCGGACCTTGACTACGATGTCAGAGCCCGGATCGGTACTGGTCGGCGCAAGCGCGAGGCCCTCCTTCCGGCGGGGCAGCAGTTCACCTCGTACGGTGAGGTCGTAGCGCACGTCCTGGGCGTGGGCGTTCTTCTCGCCGACGCACCGCCTCAGTACGACGACGCCGTCGTCCTCGTGGGAGTCGAGGCACAGTTCGGGGTCGGCGATGCTGCGCAGCAGGCCGTCGTCACCCAGGGACCACTGCTGGGTCCACGCCGACGAGCACACCGCCAGTTTGGTGCCGGCACCCGACTTCGCCTTGCCGCCCCGAATGTCCATGCACAGGTCGGCAGCGAGGTCGCGGAGCCGGGTCTGCTCCAGGGCCGTGGGCACTCCCTTCGAGGCGGGCGGTGACGACGACACGGCGGGCGGGGTCCCCGAGCCCGCGGGCGGTGCCAGCGTGCGGGTGCTGCTCGCTCCCGTGGAGGCCGTGGGATCGGCGCCGCCGTCGTCCTCGGACCACAGACTGGCGGCGAGAATGGTCACGAGCAGGCCCGCCGAGACCAGTCCCGCCCCCGTCAGCAGTGCCTTCGCGTGCCGTTCCCCGGGCGGGGTCCGGCGGCCCGGCGCGGGGATCTGGGCCAGCAGACGGTGACGCCCGCCGCCACTGGCGTGGCCCCCGCCACCGGGACGGCCGCTGCCCCCCGACCGGCCGCCGCCGCGCGAACGCTTGCCGGTGAAAGGCCCCCCTCCTCGGGGGCGCATTCCCTGCCGTGCGCGCCCGGGGCGTGATTCGAGATACCGTCGCGCGCCCCAGCCGAGCACCGCATCGGCGAGCAGAACACCCAACCCGCCCTCGAAATGGCTGAGTTGCTCAGCGGCGGAACGGCAGTACCGGCAGTCCAGCAGATGCTGCTGGACATCGGGGAGCAGGGCACCGCCGCGGCGAATCGGGACGTCCAGCAACCGGTTGTTGAATCGGCATTCCTTGGTCGGTGCGAGTTCCCGGTGGGAGCGCACCAAGGCTTCCCGGAATTGCTCCCGGGCCCCTTCCAGAGCGACCGACGCCGCGTCGGGATCCATGCCCGACAGACCAGCTGGTACGGATATGTGCTCGGCCTCGACCTCGGTGTGCCACAGCAGGCAGCGGGCAAGCCCGGGGAGGGCGTGGAATGAACGCTCGGTGAGCTTCCGATTTTCCGCCGTCATGGACTTCGCCGCGCGCATCCCGCGCCCTCCGGCGGGTTTCCTCAAGTCCGGCAGAACGCCGGATATCCGCTCCTCCGCGGACCAGCGACGGACGGTGTCCCGCACCGCGACGAGGAGGTCGGGCCGCACGGCGGCGCCGGTGTCCCCCTGCCCGAGGTGGTCGATCACTTGGTGGAAGGAGGCCGCGGTGACCATCGAGGCGACGTTCGCCGACGAGGCGAGGCAGATGACGGCGTAGTCGTGCGCCGACTGCCAGTGCCGCGCCATGAGCAGCGCGACGGGATGAGCGGCCTCTCCCTCCGGGCGGCCGCGCAGCTGGGCCGCGAGGCTTTCGTCGGATTCCCCCGCAGCGGCACCGGGGCCCGGTGCATAAGGGGGACGAGGGGGGTGGGGGGTGTGCAAGAGCGGAGTCCTTCCAAGGTGCAAGGTGGCACACAGAAGTTCGCCCGCCGAAAAGGGGCTTCCGATTGGTGCGTACCTTTTTGGCGGTGCGCCAGGAAAACGGCGGGCCACGAAGGCCGCTCGACGGCCATCGGCCAAGAGCTTTCTGAGCTCGTCGGCGGTCCGGAATTGCGACCAGCGATTCGGGCCGTGCCATTGACCATGCGCAGGTCACCCTTGCACAACACGCTCATGACCAACAAGGCACTTGGGCAACATCCGCCTCATTGAAAGAAAGTCAGACACTGCGGCAACTCGGTCGCGTCGCACCGGCTTTCGAAATTCCATGCGCCCCGTGTGAACCGTGCGCACGCGCCGGTGCCTCGCGCACGCTCCCGGCGCACACAACCCCGTAGTCCACTGGAACCGGCCCTTCTCGGAGGCCCCGCGCAGGACGGCGGCTCTCCCGCGCGAAACGGGCCGCCGACCCCGATTCCTCCCGCCCTCGGTCGGCGGCCCCGAGGGCGGGTCGCCCGTCAACCCGTCCCGTGCGAACGGGGGTTGGCGGCCGCGCCTTCGGTGCTGATCAGGACGACGGTCGCGGCGGATTCCAGTACGAGCCCCTGGGCGACGGCGGCGCGGACGCCCGCCAGGGACGCGGCACCGCAGGGCCCGCTGGAGATCCCCAGAGCGGCGAGGTCGCGGGCCGCGCGGGCACTCCCGGAGTCGCTGACGGCGACGGCCGCGTCCAGTCCGTCCCTGAGGAAGGGCCAGGCGAGGCCGGACGGGGTGCCGCAGTTCAGGCCCGCCATGGTGGTGTCCCCGGTGGGGACGCTCAGCGGCCGGCCGTGGGTGAGGCCGGTCAGGACGCAGGGGGCCGCGTCGGGCTCCACGGACAGCAGGGACGGGCCCGGGGCGGGACGGCTGCGGTAGTGCGTGACGGCCGCCTGGGCGAGCGAGCCGACGCCGACCGGCACGGCCACCAGGTCGGGCGACTCGGCCCCCGCGGCGGCCAGTTGGTCGTCGACCTCGGCGAACAGGGTGGAGTAGCCCTCGACGATCCAGCCCGGGATCTCCTCGTAGCCCGGCCAGGCGGTGTCCTGCACCAGGACGGAGCCCGGCTCCTTGGCGACCTCGGCGGCCCGGCGGACCGCTTCGTCGTAGGGGCCGTCGACGTGGGTCACGCGTGCCCCTTCGGTGGCGATGGCGTCGGCCGCGGCCGGGTGCACGCCCTTGGGCACGAGGACGTGGGCGCACTGCCCGAGGAGCCGGGCCGTGCGGGCCACGGCCCGGCCGTGGTTGCCGTCGGTGGCGGTCACCAGGGTGAGCGGACCGTCGGCCGCGGCGAGGAGGCGGTGGATCGCCCAGGATGCGCCCAGCACCTTGAAGGCGGGCAGGCCGAGCCGGTTCGACTCGTCCTTGACGAAGACCCGAGCGACACCCAGATCGGCGGCCAGCGCGGGGAGTTCGGTCAGCGGGGTGGGGGCGTAGCCGGGCAGGGAGGCGTGGAAGACACGGACGTCGGCGGGCGCGGGAGCGCACGTCCAGAGCCGGGCGGCGGGTCGGGTGAGCAGGGGCATGCGGTCACCGTGTCATGTCGCGCGCCCGGCGGGCCTCAGATCTGCCAGGACCGCAGCCGGTCGGCGGCTGCGTAGACGTCGACCTTGCCGGAGATCAGGTCGCGGGCGAGGTCCACGAGAGCTCCGTACGGCGGGTCGATGCCGACGCCGCTGACGAACATGTACGCCACCGCCGTGGAGCACGCGAACCGGGCGTTGGCCGAGGGCAGCGGCTTCAGCAGGGCGAGGGTGTGCAGCAGGGCGGCGGCACGCCAGGCGGGGTCGGAGTCGACGCCGAGCTTGGGCGGGTCGACGCGGTGGCGGGCGACGGCGGCGACGAGGGCCGAGAAGTCGTTGACCGTGGGCTGGTCGGGCAGGACCTCTTCGTGGCGCTGGAGCAGCCAGGGCACGTCGATGTGGATGACAGGGGCCATGGGTCAGGCGGCCCGCCCCTCGCCCGTGCCCGGTGGTTCGTCCTCGGGGAAGGCGGCCGCGAACTCGTCCGCGTGCGCGGCGAAGAACTGCCGGAAGACCTCCGCGCCTTCCTGCAGCGCCCTGTGCCGGACGATGTCGGCGGCTGCCGCCTCGCGCACCAGAGCCTTCATCGACGTTCCTCGCTCCTTGGCGATCTGCCGCAGGTCCTCTAGCTCACGCTCACTGAACTCCACATTGAGAGCTGGCATGCCCTCACGGTACCGCGCGGGTACTTACTCGTAAATACTCCCAGCTCAACGGGCATTCGTTGCGGTACCGCAAGGGCGTGAGCGCGATGTCCGATTCCCGCCGGTCACCGCCGCGTCGCAGGACCAGACTCGTAGGTGTCAAGAGGCACGCGGCACGAGAGGTGAGAAGCGATGACGGACGCGACGACGACGCACGCAACCATCACGAGGTACACGACAGTCGACAGCCCCCTCGGTGAGCTGCTTCTCGTCGGCCGGGGGTCGGCGTCCGCGGGAGTGGCCCTCGCCTCGGTGTCCATGCCGGGGCAGCGCAATGCACCCGCCGTCCAAAGGACCTGGCGGCGCGACGACTCCGTGTTCGCCGAGGCCGCCCGGCAGATCTCCGCGTACTTCGCGGGGCGGCTCACCGCCTTCGAGCTGGAGTTCGCCGTCACCGGCACCGACTTCCAACGGCGCGTGTGGCGCGCGGTGGAAGAGATCCCGTACGGCACGACGACCACGTACGGCGCACTCGCCACGCGTCTTGGCGTGCCGCGGGCCGAGGTGCGGGCGCTGGGCGCGGCGATCGGGGCCAACTCCCTGCTGCTGGTACGCCCCTGCCACCGGGTGATCGGGGCGGACGGCTCGATGCGCGGTTACGCCGGCGGTGTCGAACGCAAGGTCCGGCTGCTCACCCACGAGGGCGCGCTGCAGCCGATGCTCACCACCGGCTGACCGTTGCGACCGACCCTTGCGACCCATGGAGCCGACCCAAGGACCACGTCATGACCTTCACCCCCGCGCAGGCCGCCCGCCGGGTCGACGCCGCCGACTGGGCGGCGCTGGCGGAGGAGCTGGACGCCTACGGCTGCGCGTCCACTCCCCCGCTGCTGACCCCGGCCGAGTGCCGTGACCTCGTCGGACTGTACGAGCGGCCGGAGCTGTTCCGGACCACCGTCGACATGGCACGGCACCGGTTCGGTTCGGGCGAGTACCGCTACTTCACCCACGACCTGCCGCCTCGGGTCGCCGCCCTGCGGACCGCGCTGTACCCGCGGCTGCTGCCGATCGCCCGCGACTGGGCGACTCGGCTCGGCCGCCCGGCGCCATGGCCGGACTCCCTGGAGGAGTGGCTTTCGCTGTGCCACGGGGCGGGCCAGGACCGCTCCGCACAGATCCTGCTGCGCTACGGGGCGGGCGACTGGAACGCCCTGCACCGCGACGTCTTCGGTGACATGGTCTTCCCGCTCCAGGTCGTGATCGGCCTGGACGCCCAGGGCACCGACTACACGGGCGGCGAGTTCCTCCTCGTCGAGCAGCGCCCCCGCGCCCAGTCCCGGGGCACCACGGCCGTCCTCGCGCAGGGCCACGGCCTGGTCTTCACGACCCGGGACCGCCCGGTGCGCACCCGGCGCGGCTGGTCGGCCGGCGCGATGCGGCACGGCGTGAGCACCGTGCGCTCCGGCCGTCGGCACGCGCTGGGCCTGGTCTTCCACGACGCGGCGTGACGCCCGACGCCTTGCTCAGCCTGAGAAGGTGACGGGCCTGCCGGTCTCCGCGTACGCCTTGAGGGCGGTGAACTTGGCGGCCCAGGCGTAGGTGAAGTTGCGGTAGGCGTCGTCCTGGTCCGGGAAGCCCGCGTGGGTGAAGCGCAGCAGCACGCCGCCCTCGGGGACGTCGAGGATCTCGTACGTCTGCACGGTGCCGGTCCACGGGCCGTTCCCGCCCTCCAGCACCAGGCGCCGGTCGCCCGACTCCGTGACGAGCAGGCGCCAGGACTCCGGCTCCCCCGGGAAGGTCAGCGCGTGTGCCGCGCCGACGCCTTCCCCGACCACCGCCTCCGGGGTCAGCCAGCTGCGTATGCCGGTCTCGGTGGCGACGGCGTCCCGGACGGTGTCCGCCTCGGCCTCGATGGTCAGCTGCATGGCTATGTCGGCCATCGGATGTCCTCTCGGAGTCTGGAGCCTGTATGGGGGTGGAAGTCCGGTGCAACCGTCCTGGGACAGGGAGAACGAGGGCGCCCCGGGCCCGCCGCCGGCGGGCCCGCGCGCCACGCCGTCAGCTCTGCCGCCACAGCCCGCGCCGGCGGTAACCCGCCTCCCAGAAGAGCCGGTTGAGTACACGGACGGGCGGCGGCAGCACCCCGAGGAACCGGGCGCGGTCGGCGGACGGGATGCCGTCGACGATCCACGGCACGAAGAGCGCCGCCCCGCGCAGTCCCTGCTGCCGGCGGATACGGCCGGTGAAGGCACCCCAGTCCGCGGCCGTCAGCTCCTCCTGGATCAGCGGCAGGGCGCTCTCCTCCTCGTGCCGGAGGTGCTCGTCGAGGGCGGTCGAAAGCGCCTCGACCCGTTCGGGCAGGTTCCCGGACCGGCCGGCGAGTGCCGCGTCCACGGAGGTGAGCAGCGGGTCGAGTCGGGCGTGCTCCGCCTCCATTTCGGCGAGGAGGGCGACCTCCTGGGCCCGGCCCGCGACCCTGTGCTCCACGCGCGGCCACAGGTCGCTGTCCTCGGCGGTGTGGTGGATGTGCAACTGGTGCAGGAAGTTGTCCCAGCCCGCGCGGACCGCGGGGGTGTCGGCGGTGCCGTCCGCCGCCGCCTTGCCGAGGCGTTCCAGGTCGCGCCGGAAGGCGTCGTGGGCGGCGTACATCGGGGTGAAGTCGATCGTCATGAGGTGGCTTCCTCCAGTTCGGGTTCGTACACGGGCAGGGCGTGCGGGTTGGCGGACGGCCCGCGGTGGCGGCGTACGGCCAGGCAGGCGAGCGCGCCGGCCAGCAGGGCCGCGGCGGAGACGAGGACCGCGGGGCCCATCGCGTCCACGAAGCCATGGCCGAAGACCTGGCCGCCGAGGGCGCTCATACGGTCCGCGACGTCGTGCGGCACACCCGCCGGAACGCCGCCCGACTGCCGGGCGTTGACATCGGACCCCGCGTGGGAGAAGGCGTCGACGAAACCGTCGCGGTAGGCCGCCGGCAGCTGTCCGGCACGCTGCCTTGCCTGGTCGCTCAGCGAGTCGGCGAGCTGCGCCTGCAGCACGGCGCCGACGAGGGCGCCCGCGAGCACCGAACCGACCTGTCGCAGCGCGTTGTTGACGCCCGAGGCCGCGCCGGACAGACGTGCCGGTACGTTGCGCATGACCTCCGTGGCCATCGGTGCGAAGGTGCAGCCGGCGCCCAGGCCCGCGAGGAAGAGCGGGAAGGCGACGGCGGTCCAGCTCGAACCGGTGTCGACGGCGGCGACGATCCAGATCAGCGACGCTGCCCAGGCCAGCAGCCCGGTCATCAGGATGTACTTGCCGCCGACCTTGTCCGACAGGACGCCCGCCGGGCCGGCCGTCACGAACGAACCGAGGGCGAGGGGCAGCAGCACGAGCCCGGACTTGAGGGCGCTGAAGCCCAGCACCGACTGGAGGTAGATCGTCAGCGGCAGGAACATCCCGATGACACCGAACGACACCGTGATGCCGACGAAGTTGAGGAGCGTGAAGCTGCGGTCCTTGAAGAGGGAGAACGGGACGAGCGGCTCGTCGGCCTGCCGGCGGCGCTCGTGGAGGAGGAACCCGGCGAACAGCGCCGCCGCCGCGCCGAACAGTGCGAGGATCCCGCCGTTCCAGTCGTAGCGCTGTCCCTCGGTGAGGCCGAAGGCCAGCAAGAACAGGGCGGCCGATGCGAGGACCACGCCGAGGGTGTCGAAGCGGTGGCGTACCGTGCGGCGCTGCCCGCCCGGGATGATGGCCGCCGCGAGGGCCAGGACGAGGACGCCGAGCGGCAGGTTCACGTAGAAGATCCACCGCCAGTCGAGGTGGGTGATCAGCGCGCCGCCGATGATCGGACCGAGCGCGCCGGAGATGCCCGCGACGCCGCCCCAGACGCCCATGGCCACGCCGCGCCGGTCGGCTGGGAACACCTCGGCGATGATCGACAGGGTCTGCGGCATGAGCAGCGCGGCGCCGAGGCCCTGGACCGCGCGGAAGGCGATCAGCTGGGCCGGGTCCTGCGCGAGGCCGCAGGCCAGGCTGGCCACGGTGAACAGGGCGACGCCGGACATGAACAGGTTCCGCTTGCCGCGCAGGTCGCCGAGGCGGCCGGCGGTGATCAGCAGGACGGCCAGGGCGAGGGTGTAGGCGTTGACGACCCACAGGATCTCGTCGAGGGAGGCGTCCAGGTCCTCCCCCAGGTCGGGGATCGCGATGTTCACGATCGTCAGGTCGAGCAGTGTCATGAAGAACCCGAGGGAGAGCGTGATGAGGATCGCCCAGGGGTTGCCGTGCCATTTCTTGAACACGATGCCGGTCTCCTTGTGGTCGGACTCGCGTTCAAGAGGGCGCCGGTCGCGGGCGGCGTGACGCCGTGAGACGTACGTCACTCTTGGCCGTGCGATGTCACATTCGGACCCCCTGTTCGGCTCGGAGTAGTGAGCCCACCCAGGGAGGCAAGGCATGTCCGAGGGGACCGACACCGCGACCCAGGTGTTCGTCGACCACCGCGAGCTGCTCTTCGCGATCGTCTACAACATGCTCGGCAGCGTCGCCGACACCGAGGACGTTCTGCAGGAGACATGGCTGTCGTGGACGGGCCGACGGCACGGCTCGCCCCTCGACGGGATCACCAATCCGCGCGCCTACCTCGTCCGCATCGCGGTGAACCACGCGCTCGCGCGGCGGGCGGTCATCACCCGCCGACGTGAGACGTACGTCGGCCCGTGGCTGCCGGAGCCCCTGCTCGACGAAGCCGCCCCCGACAACTCCGCCGAGCGTGCTCTGCGCTCCGAGTCGGTGTCGCTGGCGATGCTCGTGGTCCTGGAGTCGCTCACCCCGCTGGAGCGGGCGGTCTTCGTCCTCAACGAGGTGTTCGGCTACGCCCACACCGAGATCGCCGAGGTCCTCGACCGCAGCCCGGCGGCGGTGCGCCAGCTCGCGCACCGGGCCCGGCAGCACGTGCACGCCCGCCGTCCGCTCTACCGCGCCCATCCGCGCGTACGGCAACAGGCGACGGAACGTTTCGTGGAGGCCGCGCTCGGCGGTGACATCGCCGCGCTGATGGAGATCCTGGCACCGGACGTCACGGTGTGGACGGACGGCGGCGGCAAGGCGCGTGGGGCCGGGCTGCGCCCGGTGCACGGCCGCGACAAGGCGGCTCGACTGCTGGCCGGCTACGCCACCCACCGCGGGGCTGGCCTGGAGGTCCGCTACCGGCGCGTCAACGGCGACGACTCCGCGGTGGTGTTCGAGGGCGAGTCGCCGTACGCGGTCATGGTCATGGACCTCACCCCGGACGGCGATCAGGTGTCCGACGTCTACATCGTCACCAATCCCGAGAAGCTCGCGCATGTGCGTCGCGGGGAGGACGGCAGGGCCCAGGAAGCGGAGGAGCGGCAGGCATGACGACCACCGACCGGCCGGGCACTGGCCCGGCCTCGACTGCGACCCCGACTCCGGACCCTGCCCCGCAACCGGCCTCGCGAGCGGCTGGGAAGGCGTCCTCGGGCGAGCGGGTCGCCGACTGGGTCGACGGCCGCCTCGGCGTGTACACCCTCGGCAGGCAGTACCTGCGCAAGGTCTTCCCGGACCACTGGTCCTTCCTCCTCGGCGAGATCTGCCTCTACAGCTTCGTCGTACTGATCCTCACGGGTGTCTATCTGACGCTGTTCTTCCATCCGTCGATGAACGAGGTGATCTACCACGGCGGTTACGTCCCGCTCAACGGCGTGCGGATGTCGGAGGCGTACGCCTCGACCCTCGACATCAGCTTCGACGTCCGCGGCGGACTGCTGATCCGGCAGATCCACCACTGGGCGGCATTGATCTTCCTCGCCGCCATGCTGATGCACATGATGCGGCACTTCTTCACGGGCTCGTTCCGCAAGCCCCGTGAGGTGAACTGGCTGTTCGGCTGGACGCTGCTGCTGCTCGGCCTGTTCGAGGGCCTCTTCGGCTACTCGCTTCCCGACGACCTGCTCTCGGGCACCGGACTGCGGTTCGTGGACGGGGCGTTGCTGTCCATGCCGATCATCGGTACCTATCTGTCGTTCTTCACCTTCGGCGGGGAGTTCCCCGGCCACGACATCGTGGCCCGCTTCTACTCGCTGCACATCCTGCTGATCCCCGGCATCATGGCCGCCCTCGTGGTCGCCCACATCCTGCTGGTCGTCTACCACAAGCACACCCAGTTCGCGGGGCCCGGAAAGACCGAACGCAACGTCGTGGGCGCGCCGTTCATGCCGGTCTACCTGGCGAAGGCGGGCGGCTTCTTCTTCCTGGTCTTCGGCGTCATCGCGCTCATCTCGGCGATCGCCACCATCAACCCGGTCTGGGTGTACGGCCCTTACCGCGCGGACCAGGTGTCGACGGGCGCCCAGCCCGACTGGTACCTGGGCTTCGCGGAAGGACTGGTGCGTGTGATGCCTGGCTGGGAGATCACCGCGGCGGGGCACACGCTGAACCTCGGCGTCCTCATCCCGGTCGTCGTCTTCCCCCTCCTCCTGGTCTTCATCGCCGTCTACCCCTTCCTGGAGTCCTGGATCACGGGCGACCGGCGCGAGCACCATCTGCTGGACCGCCCGCGCAACCGGCCGGTCCGGACGTCGATCGGCACGGCGTGGGTCAGCCTGTACCTGATCCTGCTGGCGGGCGGCGGCAACGACATCGTGGCGACCCGCTTCCACCTGTCGATCAACACCGTGACCTGGTCGGTGCGGATCGCCGTGTTCGTGGTCCCGGCCGTCGTCTTCGTGGTGACCCGTCGTCTCTGCCTCGGTCTCCAGCGCCGCGACCGCGAGCTGGTGCTGCACGGCCGTGAGACCGGCGTCATCAAGCGGCTGCCGCACGGCGAGTACGTCGAGGCGCACCGGCCCCTCTCCCCCGCCGAGCTCCACACCCTCACCGCGCACGAGCAGCCGCGCCCGCTCGAACTCGGCCCCGCCCAGGACACCAACGGCCTCCCGAACGGGGCGTCCCGCTCCCTGCGTCTGCGCGCCGCCCTGTCGCGCAGGCTCCACGGCGAGGCAGCCCGCGTCGAGAAGCCGACGGCGGAGGAGTACGAGGAGGCACGGCGCCATTAGGGGACGCCCGCGCCAGGCGGGCGCGGGCGTCCTGGGCACTGCCGGCTCAGGCCACCGGTGCCTCCAGACGGCTGATGCGCTGGGCGCCGTCGGCCGCGCCCGGGTGGGCGCTCGTCAGGGTGAGCCGGAGTGCTGTGCCCCGGGCCGCGTCGAAGGTGACGACCGTGGGCGCGTCCGACGTGGTGGCCCAGTCGACGGCGGCGCCCGTCACCGGCACGTACGCCGTGCCGTCCCACACCGCGACCTCGATCGACGCGGGAAGGGTGTGGGTCGCGTCGACGGTAAAGGAGACCTCGACGCGGTCGAAGGTGCGCGAGCGCGCCCAGGTCAGCGAGACCCAGTCCTTCGGGCGGGCTCCGTTGAACGCGGGCAACAGTGCGGTGGCCGACTTGAAGAACGCGTTGGACCAGCCGGTGGCCGCGTCGCCGTCGACCATGGCGGCGGGGAGGGTGTCCGTACGGCCCGAGTAACTGGCGTCGGCGAGCGGGTAGCCGGGGGTGCCCGGACCCGGGTCGGGGACGAACACGGCGGCCGGGGTGGTCGCCTTCGCGCGCGCGGAGGTGGTGTGCACGGTGGCGGTTGCCGAGCGCAGCCCGTCCGAGCGGGCCCGTACCCTCAGGGAGCCCGCCTTGGTGCCGGCGCGGACGATGGCAAGTGCCTTGCCGTGGAAGGCCGTCCGGGTGCTCGCCTGGTAGCGCTCGGCGCTCTCCTCCCGCCCGTTGTCGAGTCCGGCCAGCGAGCCGCCGTCGACCTCGAAGGCGATCAGGTGCTCGGCGTCGGGCACGACCGCACCGCGCGCGTCGACGATCTCCGCGGTGACGAAGCAGAGCGAACGGCCGTCGGCGGCCAGTGACTTGCGGTCCACGGTGAGCCGCACGGCGTGCGGTGCCCCGGCGGTGCGCAGGACGTCGGTGGCGACCTTGCGGCCGCCTTGGCGGGCGATGGCCTTCAGCTCACCGGGCGCGTACGGCACCTTCCAGGTGAGGTGCAGTTTGCCCGCGCTGCCGTTCGGGCTGGTGTAACTGCCGGGGTAGGGGCCGGTGGTGACGGTCCTGTCGTCGCCGGTGGCCTCCGTGGTCTCCAAATAGGCGCGGCCGTCGGTGGTCTTCTTGGTGTCGAACGCCCTTGTCCCCAGGGACTTTCCGTTGAGGAAGAGCTCCACGGTGTCGACGTTCGTGTAGGCCCAGACCTCGATCGTGTCGCCCTCCTGGTGGTTCCAGCTCATCGGCACCAGATGGACCATCGGCTCGCTCGTCCACTGGCTCCTGAAGAGGTGGTACATGTCCTTCGGGAACCCGGCGGTGTCGACCGCGCCGAAGAAGGACGCCTTCACCGGGAACACGTCGTAGGGCGTGGGCTCCCCGATGTAGTCGATGCCCGACCACAGGAACTGCCCGGCGAACCACTTCCGGTCCCGGTCCTTCTTGTGCCCGTACTCCCCGCTCATCGTCCACGAGGCGAGGTTGTTGTCGTAACTGGAGGTCGCGCGCCTGCCCGGGGTGTGGTTCTCGCCGGTGTTGAGGTGCTCCGGCTCCTGGTACGTGGAGCGCGTCGAGGTCTCCGACGACGACTCGGACTCGAAGAGGAAGAGGTGGGGGTAGGCGGCGTGCAGCTGGTCCACCGAGGCGGCGGTGTTGTAGTTGAGGCCGAGCCCGTCCAGCTTGGCGAGCATGAGGTCGGCCGCGGAGCCCTTGGCCGGGATGCGGCGGTACTTGTCGGAGCCGATGACGAGCGGGCGGGTGTCGTCCACCGCCTTGATCGCGGCGATGATCCGGTCGGCCATGGCGAGCCCGGCGGTGGAGGTGGAGTCGGGTATCTCGTTGCCGATGGACCACAGGACCACGGCGGGCGAGTTACGGGCCGCGAGCACCATCTCGGTGGCGTCCTGGTCGGCGTACTCGGTGAAGAACCGGCCGTAGTCGTAGGCCGTCTTGCCGGTCTTCCAGCAGTCGAAGGCCTCCACCATCATCACGATGCCCAGCTCCTCGCAGACCTGGATGATCTGTGGCGAGGGCGGGTTGTGGGAGGTGCGGAAGGCGTTGACGCCCATCGACTTCATGATGGTCATCTGGCGGCGTACGGCGTCGATGCTGATCGCGGCGCCGAGCGCGCCCTGGTCGTGGTGCAGGTCGACACCCTTGATCTTGGCGTGAGTGCCGTTGAGGTGGAATCCCTCGTCGGGGTCGAAGCGGAACGAGCGGATGCCGAAGGTGGTGCGGTAGGTGTCGGCGATCCGTCCCCCGACGCGGAGTTCGGTCTCCAGGGTGTAGCGGTGCGGGGTCGCGAAGTCCCACAACCGCGGGTCGGGCACGGCGAGTTCGTGGGTCTCCGTCCGCTCCTTGTCGACGGTGACCGTGGACTGGGTGCGGGCCACCACCCGGCCGGCGGGGTCGACGATCCGGGAGCGGACCTCCACCTCGCCCGCGGTGCCCGACTCGTTCGCCACCGAGGTCAGGACCCGCACGAGCGCCCGCTCCGCGGTGATCTCCGGTGTCGTGACGTAGGTGCCCCAGCGGCGCACGTGCACCGGCTCGGTGACGACGAGCCGCGCCTCGCGGTAAATGCCGCTGCCCGAGTACCAGCGGCTGCTGGGGAGCCGGTTCTGCACCTTGACCGCGATGACGTTGGCGGTCTTGCCGTCGGTGTGCAGGAGGCCGGTCAGGTCGAAGGCGAACCCGGTGTAGCCGTAGGGGTGCCGGCCGACCTGCTTGCCGTTGCAGTAGACGTACGAGTCCATGTAGACGCCGTCGAACTCCACCGAGATCCGCTTGCCGGCGAGAACGGGCGGCAGGGTGAAGGTGTGCCGGTACCAGCCGAGGCCGCCGGGGAAGAACCCGGTGCCGCTGGTGGTGCCGTGCTCGGTGGTCGGCGTGAGCTCGATGCTCCAGTCGTGCGGTACGGCGACTTCGCGCCACGCCGTGTCGTCGTAACCGGGCTCGGCCGCGTCGGCGTAGGCGCCTGTGGGGTCGGTGATGCCGCCCGGGTTCACCAGCGCGAAGCGCCAGCCGTCGCGGAGTTCGACGGTACGGCGGCCCGCGGCGCTCGTGGGCGACGCGGCCCAGGCGTCGGCGGCGCCGGCGAGCGTGCCGGCCGCCGGTACGGCCGTTCCTGCGATCAATACTGATCTTCGAGTGACCGTCATGCCGGCTCTCTCTCGTCAAGGGCCCATAATTCATCACAACTGATCGCGAGCAAACAGATTCTGACGTGATGACACACGCGGCCGTCAAGGGCCTGGCACTCACTTCCGCCCCGTACGCCACATCGGCTTGAATCCCATCCGGCTCGGGCGACCGTCGTCCCGACCGAAACACCCCCCGCCGAGCCATGTGCCGGGTGCCGGGCTGCTCCAAGCACTAGGCTGGAACACAAGTGACGCGCTTGTTCACTGTGAGTGTGCGCAATGGAGTGGCGACGATGAGCCCGGTCCACCCCCTCGACGAGGACGCCACGGCTCGGGCTGTCATCGACGAGAACGGCATCCTGGTCCGCTGGAGCGAAGGCGCCCGGCGGCTGCTGGGCTACGCGCCCGCGGAGGTCGAGGGCCGGCCCGCCGCCCTCCTGCTGGCCGACCCGGACGAGGCCGCGGCTCCTCCCTCCGCCGCCCGCCGCTGGAGCGGCACGCTCGCCCTGCGCCGCCGCGACGGCGGCGTCCTGTCCGTATGGCTGCTCGCCCACCACAGGAGACCCGAGCACGGCGGCCCCGGCGACTGGCTCGTCGTCACGCCACTGAAGGGCCGCCGCCGGCGTCCACCGGAAGACCCGCTGACCATTGCCGTGCTGGCACAGTCCCCCTGCGCGACGGCCGTCTACGACGAACAGCTGCGCCTGTACGGCATCAATGACGCGATGGCCGCCGTGGT
Source organism: Streptomyces sp. SAS_270 (assembly GCF_052543295.1). NCBI lineage: Bacteria > Bacillati > Actinomycetota > Actinomycetes > Kitasatosporales > Streptomycetaceae > Streptomyces > Streptomyces sp. SAS_270. Next base: position 30,708 of record NZ_JBMNDS010000041.1, on the reverse strand, counting down.
CGGCCTCCCCGAAGAACGTATCCGCGGACTGCGTCTCTCCGAGATCGGGGGCAAGCCGGAGAGCGAGGAGCTGGAACAGCACCTGTACGAGGTGCTCGTCGCCGGGCACGGGCGCGAGGTGGAGACGTACATGCGCACCGGCGGCGAGGACCACGCGCACGCCTGGCTGGCCCGGATCGCCCCGCTCACCGACGGTGAGGGCCGGGTGCACGGCGTGTGTCTGGCCGCGCACGACTTCACCCAGCAGTACCGCGCCCGGGAGCGCCTGCAACTCGTCAACGAGGCAAGCGTGCGCATCGGCAGCACCCTCGACGTCACCCGGACGGCGCAGGAACTCGCCGACGTCTGCGTGCCGGCGCTCGCCGACTTCGTCAGCGTCGACCTGATCGATCCGCCGGGCCAGGGCGGTGAGCCCCACCCGGAGCTGCCCGCCGCTCCGTTCGCGCTCCGCCGCGCCGCCCATCAGTCGGTGCTCCCCGGCGCCCCGGAGGCAGTGGTCAAGCCAGGGGACGTCGACGTCTACCCAGCCTCCTCCCCACAGGCGGACTCGCTGCTCGCGGGCCGCACCATCGTGGCGCCGGACGGCGCGACCACACTGGCGGAGTGGCTCTCCTGGGACCCGGTGCGCGGCGAACGCATCGCGGAGTTCGGCATCCACACCACGATGTCGGTGCCCATCCAGGCCCGCGGTACCACCCTCGGTGTCGCCGTCCTCACCCGCTACCGGCGCCCCGAACCCTTCACCCCCGACGACGTCCTGCTGGCCGAGGAGGTGACGGCCAGGGCTGCCGTCTGCATCGACAACGCCCGCCGCTTCTCCCGGGAACGGCAGACCGCGCTCGCCCTGCAGCGCAGTCTGCTTCCCCAGTCACTGCCGCGGACCGCCGCCGTCGACGCGGCCTCGCGCTATCTGCCCGCCGCGCGCGCCGGAGTGGGCGGCGACTGGTTCGACGTGATTCCACTGTCCGGGATGCGGGTCGCCATGGTCGTCGGCGACGTCGTCGGCCACGGCATCCAGGCATCGGCGACCATGGGACGGCTCCGCACGGCGGTACGGACCCTCGCCGACATCGACCTCGCCCCTGACGAACTGCTGACGCACCTGGACGACCTTGTCGTCCGGCTGTCCTCGGAGGCCGGCTCCGAGGAGACCACCGGCGAGGTCGGCGCCACCTGCCTCTACGCGGTGTACGACCCGGTCTCCCGCCACTGCACGATCGCCCGGGCAGGCCACCCGCCGCCGCTCCTGCTCCCGCCGAGCGGACCGCCCCGGCAGATCGACGTACCCGCCGGGCCGCCCCTGGGCCTCGGCGGACTGCCCTTCGAGTGCACGGAGATCGACCTCGCCGAGGGCTCGGTGCTCGCCTTGTACACCGACGGCCTCATCGAGAGCCGCGAGCGGGACATCGACACCAGCCACCAGTTGCTGCTGCGTGCCCTGGCGCAGTCCCCCGAGTCGCTGGAGGAGACCTGTCACGCCATTTTGCAGACACTCCTCCCGGTGGGCGGCGCCTCCGACGACGTGGCCCTGCTGCTCGCCCGTACCCGCGGCCTCGCACCCTCCCAGGTGGCGACCTGGGACATCCCCGCCGACCCCGCACTGGTCGCGCCCATCCGCAAGCAGGTCGTAGACCAGCTGATCTCCTGGGACCTGACCGAGGCGACCTTCACGGCCGAACTGGTGGTGAGCGAACTCGTCACCAACGCCATCAGGTACGGCGAACAGCCCATCCGGCTGCGGCTCATCCATGACGCCACCACCCTCATCTGCGAGGTGTCCGACACCAGCCACACCGCCCCGCATCTGCGCCGCGCCAAGATCTTCGACGAGGGCGGCCGCGGCCTGCTGCTGGTGGCCCAGCTCACCCAGCGCTGGGGCAGCCGCCACACACCCGACGGCAAGACGATCTGGGCGGAGCTGACGCTGCTCGGTGAATGACCGGAGGCGTCTGGTTGGATGAAGGGGCACTTTGTCCGTGTCCCGGAGGACCGAACCCTGAACACCCCGCTGGCGGAAGCTCTCTCCGTCGTCCTGCTCATCGCTGTCCTCGTCTGCGCGGTGGTCCGCCCCTTCAACTGGCCGGAGGCCGTGGTGGCCGTCCCGGCCGCCGGCCTGGTGATGGCGACGGGAGCGATCTCCTGGGACCACGCCCGCGCCGAGGCCGGACATCTGGGGCCGGTGATCGGCTTCCTCGCGGCGGTCCTGGTGCTGGCCCGGTTCTGCGACGACGAAGGGCTCTTCCGGGCCTGCGGCGCATGGATGGCCCGCTGGGCCGCGGGCAGTCCCGGGCGCCTGCTGACCGCGGTCTTCGCGCTCGCCTCCGCGATCACCGCGGTGCTCAGCCTGGACGCCACGATCGTGCTGCTCACGCCCGTCGTGTTCGCGACGGCGGCCCGGATGGGCGCCCGTCCGAAGCCGCACGTCTACGCCTGCACCCACCTGTCGAACACGGCGTCGCTGCTCCTGCCGGTCTCCAACCTCACCAACCTGCTCGCGTTCACCACCAGCGGTCTGAGTTTCACCCGCTTCGCCGCGCTGATGGCGCTGCCCTGGCTTGTCGCCATCGCCGCCGAATACCTCGTCTTCCGGCGCTTCTTCGCCCGCGACCTGGCTGCGGCCGCCCCGGCTCCCAGCGCCGACGAACCGCCGGAGCTGCCGCTGTTCGCCCTGGTCACCGTGGTGTGCACGCTGGCCGGGTTCGTCGTCGCCTCCCCGCTCGGCATCGATCCCGCCTGGTCGGCGGCAGCGGGCGCGCTCGTGCTCGCCGTCCGGGCGCTGCTGCGCCGCCGCACCACACCGCTCACCGTGGTGCGTGCCACCGCCCCCGCCTTCCTCGCCTTCGTGCTCGCGCTGGGCATCGTCGTACGGGCGGTCGTCGACAACGGTCTCTCCGACGCCCTCGGCCGGCTGCTCCCGGAGGGCTCCGGTCTGCTCGCGCTCCTGGGCATCGCGGCGCTCGCCGCCGTCCTGGCGAACCTGATCAACAACCTGCCTGCCGTCCTGGTGCTGTTGCCACTGGCCGCGGTGTCGGGCCCTGGCGCGGTGCTGGCCGTGCTGCTGGGCGTCAACATCGGGCCCAACCTCACCTACGCCGGTTCCCTGGCAACCCTGCTGTGGCGGCGTATCGTGCACCAGCACGACCACGGGGTCGACCTCAAGGAGTTCACCCGCCTCGGGCTGATCGCCGTACCGGCCGCGCTGGTCCCGGCAGTCGTGGCCCTGTGGGCCTCGCTCCACGTTCTCGGAGGCTGATACGCATGCGGGTCGTCGCCTGGCTCGTCGAGGGAACCTGGCCCGCGTGCGTGGACGCGGTCCGCGGCCACGCGCCGCACGCCGCCGAGGTCGTCCTGCTGCACGTCACCGAACCGGGCGTCCCGGGCCTCGCGCACGGCGCCTTCGCCGGACTGCTCGGCCGCGGCCGCTCGGAGCCGGACCCCGGCGACCGTCTGGAGGACCTCGGGAACTCCTCTGCCGCCCGTCTCCTCGACGCGGCGGCCGAGCGCCTCGCCCGCCCCTGCACCCGGCTGGAGCGGACCGGGCGCGCCGAGCGGGAAGTGATCACCGCCGCGGAGGGCGCCGACCTGCTCGTCCTGGCCCGCGACGGCGACCGCGCCCACCTCGGCCCCCGCAGCCTGGGCCCGGCCGGCCGGTTCGTGGTCGACCACGCCCCCTGCCCCGTGCTCCTGGTCTGGCCGGAACCGGCCCCGGACGTCACGACGCTGCCGCCTCCGCCACCCGCCTGATACCCGGCCACGGACTTTGGCCGCGGCTGCCGCCCGGCCTCGTCACGCTCAGCGCAAGCCCGCCCGGAATGCTCCGGGCGGCGCCCCGTAGCGTTCGCGGAAGACCCGGTTGAAGTGGAACGGGCTGGTGAAACCGGAGGCCGCGGCCACCCGTTCGACGGGTAGCCCGGTGGCTTCCAGGAGCCGGGCGGCGTGCAGGAGCCGGGCCTCGCGCAGGGCACGCATCGGCGAGTGGCCGAGCTGTTCGGTGTAGAGGTGCGCGAAGCGGGACGGGGAGAGCGAAACGGCCGCGGCCAGCGAACGGACGGTGTGCGGCGCGCTGGGATCGGCGGCGATGAGGGCCTCGGCGCGGCGCACACGCGCATCGATGTCAAGGCGCGGCCGCTCCGCCCGGGCGGTGGCCAGCAGAACGATCTCCTCCAGGCCGCAGAGGGCCAGTTCGCGGGCGGCGGTGCCGTGCGCGACGGCGATCTCGCCGCGGGAGGGCCCCGCCGCGTCGGGCGGTGTGCCCTCGCCGGTCCAGCGGGCGTCCGCGAGCATCCGGCGAAACGCCGCCTCGACGCGTTCCGGGCCCTTGACCGGGCCGACGGCGTAGAGCCGGTCCTCCAGGGCGTACGGACGCAGCCAGCCCGACCAGGACGGCCTGGCCTGGCAGTGCACCCACCAGAACGCCCAGTGCGCGGCGCCCGGTTCGACGGCGTAGCGATGCGGTGCCCCGGGACCGAGGACCACCAGGTCGCCGGGCCCGGCAGCCGCCCGCGCCGCACCCTGTTCGAGCCGGCCACGTCCGCCGGTGGTCCAGGTGAACAGCCAACTGTCCGCGCCCAAGGGCCTGTTGACGCCGTAGCCGGGCTCCTGGTCGAACCGCCCGATGGTCACCAGGCCCGGCGGTGGCGACGGATCAGCAGTCTCGGGCAACTCGTCAGCACGCACAGGCATCCTCCCGATCGGTGTACCGGCCTAGCGTGAGGCACCTAACCACCGTTGAGAAGGGATGGTCGCATGACAGGCACGGACAGGGTCGGGGACGGGCTGCGGGACTTCGAGGAGCAGGGCTTCGCCGTGGTACGGGGGCTGTTCACGCCCGCCGAGATCGACGAGTTGTGCGCGGAGTTCACCGCGCTGCGCGCCGCCGGGCCGGTGCCGGGGCACTTCGAGCCCCGTACGACCGAGGAAGGCTCCTTCGCCGATCCGCTGCACGCCTTCCCGCGGGTGATGCACCCGCACCGCATCAGCGCGCTGTCCCGGCGCCTACTGCTCGAACCCCGGCTGCGGGACGTCCTGGAGACCCTGCTGGGCGAAGAGGTGCTGGCCGCGCAGAGCATGTTCTACTTCAAGCCGCCGGGCGCGCGCGGGCAGGCGCTGCACCAGGACAACTTCTATCTGCGCGTCGATCCGGGCACCTGCGTGGCCGCCTGGATCGCCTGCGACGTGATCGACCGGGAGAACGGCGGCCTGGAAGTCGTGCCGGGCACCCACCGCATGGACCTGTTCTGCCCGGAGGAGGCGGATGTCGAGATGTCGTTCGCGCGGGAGTACGTTCCGCCGCCGCCAGGCCTGGCCGCGGTGCCCGTCGACATGGCGCCGGGCGACGTGCTGTTCTTCAACGGCAGCCTGGTGCACGGCTCCGGCCCCAATCGCACCGCCGACCGCTTCCGCCGCTCGTTCATCGGGCACTACGTAGGCCGCTCAACGCAGCGCATCGGCGGCTACTACCGCACGCTGACGATGAGCGGCGCCCCCGTCACCCTGGCCGAGAGCGAGGGCGCGGGCCCGTGCGGCACGGAGTTCGCGCCCGCCGCCCCGCACTGAGCAGCCGCCCCGGCACAGCGCCCCGTCGGGCATCGCGTCCCGGAACCGGTCCCGGGACGCGATGCCCCGCTTGCGGAAGAGCCGGTACGACCACGCGCGGCCCTAGGAACGCCGCCGCCTCGCCATCGCGAACGCCGTCCCGACCCCCGCGAACACCAGCCCGATGCCCCCGAAGATCAGCGGCAGAAGCCACAGCGAGGCGAAGCCGTTGATCCGCGCGTCCCCCGGGGAATCGGCGCGGTACAGCACCTCGACGTGTTCGCCCCGGTCGTACGACGGTGGATTGGAGCCCGTCGAGCTCCGGAACGTCCGCAGCCTGCCGTCCGCCGAGGTGAACTCGACCACCGGGTACGCCACGGGCCTGTCGTCCTCCCGTGCCTTGCGGGATGCGCCGTTGTGGTCGTTGCGCCACTCCAGCGCCACCACCGTGCCCGGGGCACGCTCCGCGTCGGCCAGGAACGAGACCGACACCCCCGCCAGGATCAACGCGACGGTCAGGAACAGCGCCCCGAACGCGATGGCCCCCCACATGACCCATCGACGGGCGTCCCGCATCCGAACCCGAACCTGCACAACGTCCCTCTCACTTGTCCGGAGGGGGACGCTATCCCAGGCACCCGGGCCCCTGGACGGTCGGGCTCCGGCAGACGCTCCAGCCGTCTCGGCGCGGCGTCATGAGGTGAATGAGAGGATCGCGTCGGCGACCGCCCTGGGGTTCTCCAGCAGCATGGCGTGCGTGCCGTCGATCTCCACGACCATCACCTGAGCTCGTTCTGCGGCCAGTTCGGCGAGGTCGCGGGCAAGTCCCTTCGCGTAAGCGGTCATCAGCTCGTCGAACCACTCCATGCCCGGTCTGGACGGCACCGCGCGCAGTGCGCGCCCGAGCAGCAGTGGGCGGTTCATCCGGCGGAAGAGGGCGAAGAGGTCGAGCGAGTCGACCGCGTCCAGCACGTCCCGGGCGTGCGCGCCCATCGGCCGCAACTCCGGTCGCCCGTCGGGGCCCTCGCGGACGGCGCGCAGGAGACCCGTCTCCAGCAGCTCGTAGGGGATGCCCAGCGCTCGGGACGTCTCACGCTCCCGGGCGAGCATTTCCTGCAGGCCGCCGGCCGGGAGCGAGCGGCCCGTCATCGCCGCCGCCAACTCCCGCACCCGGCCCAGGCCTTCCTCGACCTCCGCCCGTTCCAGACCCACGTACTGGCCGGGGTGGCCCCACCCGTAGCCGTCCAGGTCGACCGCGCCGGGGGTGACGTCCGGGTGCGCCAGCGCGTACTGGACGGCGATCATGCCGCCGAGCGAGTGCCCGACGGGCAGCGCGGCGGGGACGCCGTACTCCTCCATCACCGCCTCGATGTCCGCGAGGACGCCGGGGAAGGTCCAGGCCCCGGAAGGCGAGAGCCCGTGTCCGCGCAGGTCCACGGCGAGCACCCGGTGGCGGGGCACAAGGAGCGGGGCTACGGCGGCCCAGTCGGCGAGGGTGCGTCCCGCGCCGTGCAGCAGGAGCAGGGGCGGGCCGTCACCACCATGATCGTGTACGGCCAGGGGAAGAGACTCTCCGGTCATTTCCTGACAATAAGGCCTTTGGTCGGGGATCCGTCGGCGTGAGGATATGTAGGGCTCGCGCGAATCAAAATCTGTCTTTGTCAGAGTAGACATTGGCCGAGCACGTGGTTAGAGTTTCTTTCATCGACACAGTCGGAGATGCCCGGCAGACACGAACTGGCGGGAGAGCACGCGCAGTAACGCAGTACGAGTTCTGACACCTACCGATTCACCAGAAACAGGACGGAGGGAGTAAACGCCATCAGGATCGCCCGGCCGGAGAGCGTTCGGACCGGGCATCGCAAGGCCCCGGAACGGAAGGTGGTCCCCGGTCACGCAATCTCGATCCCCGTACTCCCTGCCCTCTCCTGGGCCGGGCGACGGAGACAGAAGGTCGGCGCGTCAATAGCGCCGACGGATGGTGTTCAATTTCCCTCGGGGCCCTGGTGCCGTACGGCATCAGGGCCCCTCGACGCGTGGCAGCACGAGGTGACATGACAGGTGACATGACAGCAGACAGTCCACTGAGCGATCGTCTGGACGACGACGACTACCCCGCGTACACGATGGGCCGGGCCGCGGAGATGCTCGGCACCACCCCGGGGTTCCTCCGGGCCATCGGCGAGGCCCGGCTCATCACTCCGCTCCGCTCCGAGGGCGGCCACCGGCGCTACTCCCGCTACCAGCTGCGGGTCGCCGCTCGCGCCCGCGAGCTGGTCGACAGGGGAACCCCGGTCGAAGCCGCATGCCGCATCGTCATCCTTGAGGATCAGCTCGAGGAGGCACAACGCATCAACGCCGAGTACCGCCGCACGGCGAAGCAGGCGTCGGACGATTCCCCGTCCGCCTGAGCACCGTCGGCCGAACCTCCGGTGCGCGATGGGATCACCGGGCCCTCCGGCCGGGCCCGGCCCCCTCGCCACGAACCGGGCGTCCAACCCTGGCGCAGAGCCCGGCCCAGCCGCGCTTGACGCCTGCCGCCGCAGACGCTTGGATCTTGTGCGTGCCGGGCCGCGCGCCCGGCACCAGAGGTGCGCCCAGCCGGTAGCGGACGAGAGTCCAAGCCCGGACCGAGTCGCCAGGACCCAGGAGCGTCCGAGGCGGGGTCGTACTCGCCATTGATGGAGCGGACATGCCCGTCAAGCGTGTTGCCCGCGTCGAACGTGTCGCAGCGGCCGCCTTGCTGGCCGCCCTGATGACGGTCGCGGGCTGCGGCTCCGGTGGGGACACCACCACCGACTCGTCGAAGAAGGCACCGACCACCACCGCCTTGCGTCTGCCCCCGCCGCACGCGGGTTTCGACTACCAGATCGGCGGCGCCTACCCCCCGCCGTCCGACGTCCGCATCGTCAGCCGCGACCGTGCGTCCTCCCCCGCGCCGGGCCTCTACAACATCTGCTACGTCAACGCCTTCCAGGTCCAGCCGGACGAACGGGACGAGTGGCCCGCCGACCTGCTGCTGCACGACGGGCAGGGCAAGCCGGTCCTCGACCGCGACTGGGACGAGGTGCTGCTCGACATCGGCACCCCGGCGAAACGCGAACGCGTGGCCGCCCGGATCAACGAGTGGATCGACGGCTGCGCCGACAAGGGCTACGACGCCGTCGAGCCCGACAACTACGACAGCTACACCCGCTCCCACCGCCGGCTGACCGCGGACGACGCCACGGCCTTCATCACCCTGCTCTCGGCGCACGCGCACGCCCGCCATCTGGCCATCGCCCAGAAGAACACCGCGGAACTGGCCGGGCTCAGGTCCAGGACCGGGCTCGACTTCGCGGTGGCGGAGGAGTGCGCCGAGTGGGACGAGTGCGGGACGTACGCGAAGGCGTTCCACGACCGCGTGCTCGTCGTCGAGTACACCGACAGCGGTCTTCGCAAAGCCCTCTCGGGCTTCGGCGACCGGCTGAGCATCGTGCGCCGGGACATCAAGGTGTCGACGCCCGGCAGCGAGGGGTACGTCCGCAAAACCCGCTGACGGGAGGCGTGCAGGGCCCTTCCCGGGCCCGCACTTCGCTGCGCCGGCGCCGGTCACGACACGGCCCGCGGCGGCACCTGCGCGGACCGCGGCCGGTGCATACTCATATCCGCCTGCCGCCGGTTGAGCGGGCTCGTACGAAGCGGACGTATCAAGGGACATGCCGACATTCATGGCCGACGGGCGCGAGGACAGCGTGCCGGTGACCACCGTGGAGAAGCCGCCGCGCCGTGGAGCCCGGCTGCTTCGCCACCGGCGGTGGCTGTTCGCTCTCGCCGTGGTCGCGCTGCTGGCCCAGATGGCGGTGGCGATGGTCACGACGGCCGTGCAGCAGACACCGACCATCGACGAACCCGTGTACGCGGGCACGGCGGTGGTCTACGCACAGCAGCACAACCTGCACTTCAACCCGGAGCATCCGCCGCTGGGCAAGCTGATCATCGCGAGCGGGCTGGTCCTCGCCCACCCGCATCTGGAGGCCGGTCTCGGTGGCGACCAGGGGGAGCTCGGACGGCGTCTGCTGTACGAGTCGGGCAACGATCCCTGGCGGCTGATGCTGTGGGCGCGGCTGCCGGTGATCGTGCTGACCCTGGGGTTCGGGCTGGTCGTCCTCGCCTTCGCCCGTGATCTGGTGGGCCCCGCGGGCGGGTTGGCGGCGCTGGCCCTCTACACGTTCTCCCCCGATGTCATCGCGCACGGCTCACTGGCCACGCTCGACGTACCGGCGGCCGGTTTCGTGCTGACGTCGGTCTGGCTGCTGTGGCGGGCGGGCCGGCGCCCGCGCCTTTACCTCCCGCTCGCCGGGGTGGCACTGGGTGCGGCCCTGGCCACGAAGATGAGCACCTTGACGGCGGTCCCGGTGCTGCTGCTCCTGGTCGTCGTGTCCGTCTGGCGGGCCCGCCGCTCCCCCGGCCTCGACACGCGCGCCAAGCTGCGGCTCCTCGCGCTCGGCGCGGCGACGGCGGCCGCGGTGGCGCTGATCGCCGTGGCCGTGGTGTGGGCGACGTATCTCGCCGTCGATCCGCGGCTGCGCTGGTCGACTCCGGCGAACGTGCCCACCGTGCACGGGTTGCGCGGGCTGGTCATCGACTGGATGCCGTTCCCGCGGCCGTACCGGGACGGGATGCGCGTCCAGTTCGGCTTCGAGTACGCGACCTGGGAGGGGTTCCTCTTCGGTCGGCTCTACCGCGGGTCGCTCTGGTACTACCTGCCGGCCGCACTGCTGGTGAAGACGCCGCTCGGGATGCTCGTGCTGTGGGCGGCCGGTGCCGCGGCGCTCCTGACGGTTCGCCGGCTGCGGCCCGCGGCGCCGTACCTGCTCCTCCCGCCGGGTGTGCTGCTGGTCGCGGCGATGTTCGGGTCACGTGACCTCGGCGTCCGGTACGCGATCTTCGTGCCGATGTTCCTGGCGGTCGCGGCCGCCGGTGTACTCGCCGTGCGCCGCCGTTGGACTCACGTGGCCGGTGCTGCGCTGATCCTGTTCGTCGCGGTCAGCTCGCTGCGCACGTTCCCGTACTACCTGCCGTACTCCAACGAGGCGTTCGGCGGCACCGCGAAGACCCATCTGCGCCTGCACGACTCGAACGTCGACTGGGGCCAGGATCTGGGACGGCTGGCCGACCGGCTCCGCGAACGCTATCCGGGCCGGAAGGTCTGGCTCGTCTACAAGGGCAGCGGCGTGCCGGCGTACTACGGCATCGAGGCGTCCGATCCGCGCAAGGCGCCGCCCGGCGAGGTGCACGGACTGCTCGTCGTCTCGGACTCCTCGGTCGCCAAGGCCCGGGGCCGGCTGGCGACGCTGATCGCCACCAGCACACCCATCGACCAGGTCGGCCACTCCGTCACGATCTACCACCGCCCTTGAGGGGCCCGCGCCGCAGTCGGGCTACGGGAGTTCCTGCCCTCAGGTGACCGTGCGGCGTGGGAACGGCGCGCCCGCGCGACGGGTCCCGCATCCTCGACTCGCGCAGGACCGGCACTCGGCCGGTCGCAGCCGTGCGAGGAGGATCCGGTGCCGAAACGCCCCCCGTCCCTCAGGACGCCCCGTGCCACATCTCGCGGGAGGCTCCGCGCCTCCGCAGTGGGGACGGTGCTGGCGGCCGCACTCGGCTGGGCCGCCCTGGGCCCGGCCCCCGCACAAGCCGCACACCCCGAACCCGCCCCGGGGCCCGTGGCAGCCGCTCCCGCTCCCGGCACGCTCTGTGCGCACGCGGGCACGCTGAAGGGCAGAGATGGGCAGCGGGCCGACGTCAGCCTGTGCGTGAGCACGGGGAGCCGGGTCATGACCGTGTCCGCCGCGGCCACGTGCGGGCGGGTCGGCGAGTCCGTCCGGTATGCCTGCGGGACCTCGGGAAGCTGGACGGTGCGGCGCGCGGGGAAGAACCTCGCCGCGGGCCCGCTGCCCGGCGGAACGGAGTACCCGGGCCCGGCGGCCTACCGCGTCAGCGGCGCCGTCCACGTCCGGTCGGCGCCCGCGGGGATCGATCTGAGCGGGCCCGTCCACGCCACGCTGACCCTCGTCGAGCCGAAGCCGGTCCCCACCCACCGCATCGGGGTCGACCGGCGCGTCGTACGGGCGAACGCCACGACCACGCTGACGTACACCGTCTCGCGCGACAGCGAGCAGGGCGACGGCAGCGCCCGCCTGGGGATCGTCGGCGACGAAACGTCCGGCGTGGAAGTGACCACGAGGGATCCCCGGTGCATCAACCCGCTCGTCGGCCGCTATCCGTCGACGGCGCGCAACATGTACGCCGTCGACTGCACCCTCACCGACCTCCAGCCGGGCCATCCCTCCACCGTCGTCGTGCGGGTGTCCGTCAGGAAGACGTGCAGCACGGTGGTGTCCAAGCTCGGCTACTGGATGCCCCAGGGCCGGGGCTCGACCGCCGGCGGCATGATCACCGGACCCACCGTCACCTGCGAACGGTCACGCGTCCTGTGACGAGTCGGAACCCGTCACCAGCAGGTCCAGTGCCCGCTCCCAGCGGAACTCCCCGCGCCCGCCGCTCTCCGGCTCCCCGGCGTAGGGGTCGCCGAAGCGCACGCCCATGCCCCGCAGCCGCTCGACGCTCGCCCGGTACGCCGGGTGGGCGGCGAGTGCCTCGTTCACACAGGGCAGGACGGCTATGGGCACCCCGAGGCCGTACGCCTCGCACAGGGTCCCGAGCGCGAGCGTGTCGGATATCCCGGCGGCCCACTTGTTCACGGTGTTGAAGGTGGCGGGCGCGACGACGACCGCGTCGGGCGCCGGGAAGGGGCGCGGGTCGCCCGGTGCGCGCCAGGCCGACCGGATCGGCCGGCCCGTCCGGGTCTCGACCGCTGTCGCGTCGAAGAACCCGAGGCCCTGCGGGGTCGCGATGACGCCGACCTCCCAGTTCCGTTCCTGGGCGGCGGTGATCAGCTTGCCGATGTCCTCGGCGATGCCCGCCGCGCAGACGACGACGTAGAGGAAGGGCTTCCCGGCGTGTTCGGTCACGCGGAAACCCTAGTGAAGCCGGGGGAATCCACGTGAGGGCGGCCCTCGGTTCGCGGTCGCTCCTCCGCGGTGCGCGATCCGTCCGCGGTCACCGGACGGGGAAGGTCCTCCCGCGTTCCGCCTCGGGACGCGGTCCGAGGATGCGGCGCTCCTTCTCCTCGATGGGTACGTCGTTGATGCTCGCCTCGCGCCGCGTCATCAGTCCGTGCTCGTCGAACTCCCACAGCTCGTTGCCGTACGAGCGCCAGCACTGCCCGTCGGCGTCGCGGGACTCGTACTGGAAGCGGACGGCGATGCGGTTGCCGTCGAAGGCCCAGAGGTCCTTGCGCAGGGCGTACTCCTGCTCGCGGGCCCACTTCGCCGTCAGGAGCTCGACGATCTCGGCGCGGCCGGTGACGAAGGTGTCGCGGTTGCGCCAGACCGAGTCCTCGGAGTAGGCGAGCGAGACCTTGTGCGGGTCGCGGGTGTTCCAGGCGTCCTCGGCGGCCTGGACCTTCTGGAGCGCGGTCTCGCGGGTGAAGGGCGGCAGGGGCGGGCGGTCGGTCATGGCGTCATCCTCGGCGTCGACAGGAGAGAACGTACGTTCTCCGGTATCGCTGCTACCGTAGAGAACGCGCGTTCTCGCGTCAAGGTCGTCGCGCCGTCAAGGTCGTCGAAATCGTCAAGGAGTGGCCCTCATGGACAGCACGGTCGCCCGGGAGCAGGCCCTGGACGCAGCGGAGGAGCTGTTCTACGGCCGCGGCATCCAGGCGGTCGGGATGGATGCCATTCGCGGTGCGTCGGGCGTCTCGCTCAAGCGGCTCTACCAGCTCTTCCCGACCAAGGACCAGCTGATCGAGGCGTACCTGGAGCGGCGCGACCTGCGCTGGCGTAAGCGGCTGGCCGCGCACGTCGAGGGCCACGAGGACCCCGAGGAGCGCATTCTCGCCGTGTTCGACTGGCTGCGGCAGTGGTTCGGTGAGCCCGACTTCCGCGGCTGCGCCTGGGTCAACGCGTACGGCGAACTGGGCGCCACCTCCCCCCGCGTGGCCGCCCAGGTCCGCGCCCACAAGCAGGCGTTCCACGGCTACCTGGCCCGGCTCGTGACCGATGCCGGGCGGCCCGACGCCCTCGCCGACCAGCTCTTCCTGCTCGCCGAGGGCGCCATGGTCACGGCCGGGATCAACGAGAGCGCCGAACCTGCCGGGCAGGCCCGGCAGGCCGCCCGGCTCCTGCTGCGGGCCCCTCGATAGCCCGCGCGGCGTCCCGAACCCGGCTACCGCGCCTCGGTGACGGTGATCGCCTGGACCGGGCAGGCCCGGGCCGACTCGCGGACCATCGGGTCGCCGCCGCCGTCCTCGCGGCCCGGCAGCAGTTCGCTGAAGCCGTCGTCGTCCTGTGTGAAGACGCCGGGCGCGGTGAGCGCGCACTGGCCGGCGCCGATGCAGACGTCCTGGTCGATGGTGATGCGGAGTGTCATGGTCCAGGGCCTCTCACCAGGTCACGGGGAGTTCCAGCATCCCCTGGATCGTGTCGCCCGGTTTGAAGGGGATGTCGTCCACCGGTGCGGCGAGCCGCAGTCCGGGCAGCCGCTGGAACAACGCCAGCAGCGCGATCTCCATCTCGGCGCGCGCGAGGTTCTGGCCGAGACACTGGTGGACGCCGAACCCGAACGCGACGTGGTGGCGTGCCGAGCGGTGCCAGTCCAGAGCGTCGGGCTCCGCGAAGGTGGCCGTGTCGCGGTTGATGACGGAGGTCGAGAAGACGACGCCCTCGTCGGCCCGGATCGTGGTCCCGGCCACCTCGATGTCCTCGGTGGCCACGCGCAGCAGCCCGTCGGCGATCGAGAGGAAGCGCAGCAGCTCCTCCACGGCCGCGGGCATCAGCGCGGGGTCGGCCCGCAGTTCGGCCAGCCGCCGCGGATGCCTGAGCAGCGCGAACGTCCCGAGGGAGATCATGTTCGCGGTCGTCTCGTGACCGGCGACCAGCAGAATCGTCGCCAGCGAGATCAGCTCCGTGCGGTCCACCGCCCCCGCGCGCAGCTGTTCCCGGATGAGGTCGTCGAGGAGCCCGTCGCCGGGATCCTTCTCCTTGCGGTCGATCAACGCGCCGAAGTACGCGTCCAGTTGGTCGCGTGCCTCCTGGGTGTCGGCCGGAGCAGGGCCGCGCAGCAGCCGGCGCGACTGCGCCTCGAAGAAGTCGTGGTCGGCGTACGGGACCCCGAGCAGGGCACAGATCACCATCGAGGGCACGGGCAGCGCGAAGGCGCTCACCAGCTCGGCGGGCGGGCCCTGCTCCTCCATGGCGTCGAGGAGCCGGTCGACGGTCTCCTGAATGCGCGGGCGCAGCGCCGAGATCCGTTTGAGGGTGAAGTTCGGGACCAGCATGCGGCGCTGGGTGTGGTGCTCGGGGTCGTCGACACCGAGCAGCGCGATCCGGCGACTGCGGGCCGCCTCGAACCGCTCCGTGGTCGCCGGGAACGCCGGGAGGGTGCGGTCGGAGGACAGACGCGGGTCGGCGAGGAGTTCACGGGCGGCGCCGTGCCCGGTCACCACCCATACACCGCGGCCGTCGTACAGGGTGATCCGCGACAGCGGACGCTCCTCGCGCAGGGAGTCGTAGGCGGCGGGCGGGTGGTAGGGACACGTGCGGTCCTGGGGGAAGGCAACGGGTTCTGTCATGAATGACCTCGCAAGCGATGGTTCCCTCTTGCCGATCTTCATTAGATGCCCAGGGCATCTAACAGAACCACCCGAAGTTCGGCCACATCCACCGGACGCATGATCTGGCCGAACCGCGTCGGCGGACGGCCGTGCCCGATGCCGGAGACCGTGCAACGGCGGTACCTCCGTCGTTCGCACCGGCGGTGAACGCATCACGCCCCCGCCGGTTTTCGTTGCTTCCGGGCCGTCCGAACGGCCGAACCCGGCCGGGTCCGGGCGCGTTCCTTATTCGGTTGCACGGACAACTGCCGGCGCCGCAGGATCTGCCCATGACCACGACCGAAGCCTTCCTGCCGCCGACCTCCGCCACCGCTGTTCCGGCGCGGGTCCAGCAGCAGCCCGGCCGCCCACGGAGGCCCGCGCTTTCCCGGTCATGACCGCCGCGCTCGTCGCGGGGCTCCTCGCGGGCTACGGCATCGCCGTGCCTGTCGGAGCCGTGTCGACCTACCTCGTCTCCCTCACCGCTCGCACGACCCTGAGAATCGGCATGTGCGCCGCACTGGGCGTCGCGACCGCCGACGGGTTGTACGCCCTGATCGCCACGCTCGGGGGCTCCGCGCTCGCCGCCGCACTGCAACCCGTGCTGGTCCCGCTGCGCTGGGCCTCCGCCCTGGTGCTGGCCGCCCTGGCGGTCCGGGGCGCGGTGACCGCCGTCCGCCACTACCGCGACCGGCAGCTCGCCGCCCGCAGCGGCCGGGACCCGGCACGCCCCGCACGGGCCTACCTGGCGCTGCTGGGCATCACCCTCCTCAACCCCACCACCGTCATCTACTTCACCGCGCTGGTCCTCGGCAGCCGCGGCGCGGACGCGGTGCGCCCGCTGGAGCAGGGGGTGTTCGTCCTCGCCGCCTTCGCCGCGTCCGCGAGCTGGCAACTGCTGATCGCCGGGGGCGGGGCGCTGCTCGGCCGGGCCCTGACCGGGCACCGGGGGCGGCTGGTGACCGCGGTCGCGTCCAGCGCCGTGATCACGATGCTGGCGGTACGGATGCTGCTGTCGCCGCCATGATCACGAACCGTCCGCGGCACTTTCCTCGTCCGCCCTGTCACATTTCCCCGCCGGGATGGGTCAGAGCATTGGCAGCCCGCACAGTGCGGCAGCCACCGGGACCTTCTCAGAGGAGACAGCGACATGCAGGCACGGATGAAGAACCCCGCGATGATCCTTCCCGGCGCGATGGAGGCCATCCAGGGGCTCTACAAGGCCACCTACAAGGGCGGTGTCCCGCAGCAGACCCTGGAACTCGTCCACCTGCGCGCCAGCCAGATCAACGGGTGCAGCGCCTGTGTCGACGCGGGAGGCAAGGGCGGGAAGAAGGCGGGCCTGACCGACGAGCGACTGTGGTCGGTCGCCGCCTGGCGCGAGGCGCCGTACTACTCGGACGCCGAGCGGGCGGCCCTCGCGCTGGCCGAGGAGATGACCCGCCTGGGCGACCGCACCGGCGACGCGGTGTCGGACGAACTGTGGGACGAGGTCGCCGACCACTACGACGAGCAGCAACTCGCCGCGCTGATCCTGTGGATCGCGACGACGAACTTCTTCAACCGTCTCAACGCCACGATCAAGGAGCCCGCCGGGGCCACTTGGGGATGACGGCGCCCACGGCCGCCGGCGGGGAGGGGCGAGGATGATTCGCGTGGGTACTGGTGTTGCATGCTGACGGGGGAACAACATCGGTACTCGTACGAACGCGACGATGGGACAAAAGACATGCCTCTTGAGGGCGAGTACGAACCCAGCCCGACGCAGTGGGTACGTGAGCAGGTGGAGCTCTACGAGAGTTCGGGCGGCACCAAGGGACTGAAGCTCGGCAGCGTCATGCCTGTGCCGCCGGAGCTCGCGGACCTGCCCGTCATCATCCTCACGACCCTGGGCGGCAGGAGCGGCAAGATCCGCAAGACCCCGCTGATGCGCGTGGAGCACGAGGGCAGCTACGCGGTGGTGGCCTCGCAGGGTGGCGCGCCCAAGCACCCGGTCTGGTACCACAACATCGTGGCCAATCCGCAGGTGGAGCTCCAGGACGGACCCAAGCGCCAGGACTTCACGGCCCGTGAGGTCACCGGCGAGGAGAAGGCCGTGTGGTGGGAGCGCTCGGTCGCGGCGTATCCCCCGTACGCGGACTACCAGGAGAAGACGGACCGCGAGATCCCCGTCTTCGTCCTGGAGCCGACCGGCTGACCTGCGCCCACGCATGCAGGGAGGGCCGCGCCCAAGTGGCGCGGCCCGATGGCCTGCACCGGACCCCGTGCCGGTGCAGGCCACTGCTCGTACGAAGTCCGGCACGAGCCGCCGGAGGACGAAGTCCGGCACGAGGCCTCGCCGTGACAGGCACCCTTGCGCGGCGGATTCACGCGCGCTCTCGCAGCCGTTCGAAATTCATCCGGATCGCCCCGCATGAACCGTCGCCGACCGGGCACCCGAGCCTCAGGCCCCGCCGCGCTCCCCCGTCGCGGCGGGGCTTCCCTCTGCGTCGGCCTGCCCGGCAGGGCCCTGTCGGACCGCCTCGCGTGCCGTGCGGGCGTCGGTCACGTCGAGGAAGACCTGGTCGGCCTCGGGGACGGTGCGGGCGACGGAGCGTTTGATGCGGATGGCGACCTCCTCGACGTGTTCGCTGTCCAGTCCGGGTGCGAGGTCGATCCGGGCGGCCACCAGCGTCGATTCGAGGCCCAACTGCATGGTGAGCAGCGCCTCCACGCTGTCGATCTCGGGCTGGGCGTCGAGCACGGCACGGATCCTGTTGCGCAGGCCCTCGTCGGCGGCCTGGCCGATCAGCTGGTCACGCGCGTCACCGCCCAGCCAGTACGCCACGTACACGAGCAGCGCGCCGATGGCGATGGAGGCCGACGCCTCCCACACGACCTGGCCGGTCACCATGTGGAGCGCCATGCCGACGAGCGCGAGGGTGACGCCGATCACCGCGGTGCCGTCCTCGGCGACGACCGTGCGCAGCGCGGGATCACGCAGTCCGCCCGCTCCCCCCTGCCCCCGTACCTGATGGAGCGCCCGCAGCAGCGACGCCCCCTCGAAGAGCAGGGCCAGACCCAGCACCACGAGGCCGGTCACATAGCCGCCGAAGGACTCCTCGGCGCCGTTCCTCAGGGCCTCGAAGCCCTGGAAGAAGGAGAAGCAGCCGCCCATCACGAAGATTCCGACAGCCGCGAGGAGCGACCAGAAGAAGCGCTCCTTGCCGTAGCCGAAGGGGTGGCGGCGGTCTGCGGGGCGGCGGCTGCGGCGCAGGGCCGCGAGAAGGAAGACCTCGTTCAGGCTGTCCGCCACGGAGTGCGCCGCCTCCGAGAGCAGGGCGGGCGAGCCCGAGATCAGACCGCCCACGGCCTTGGCCACGGCGATGAGGAGGTTGGCGCCCAGGGCGACCAGCACGGTGATCCGCGTCTTGCGGTCCGAACCCTCCGACCCGCCCGATCGGTTCGACGTTTTCCGCTTCACATCGGCCGGTTGCCCAGGCCGGCCCTTCTCATTCCGTGGCGACGGCGGAATTCGGGGAACCCGGTGCGAGCACACGTGTTCCGGCAGGGCGGGCACGTCAGTGAGGAGAGGCGTCATGAGCGAGAGCGAGGGAAACTCTGCGTACGGGAAGCAGCAGTTCAAGCGGTCCAAGAGCCACTTCACGGACCGGGTCACGGCGGACGGACGGGACGGCTGGCCGGTGGCCGAGGGCCGTTACCGGCTGGTCGTCAGCCGTGCCTGTCCGTGGGCGAGCCGCGCCCTGGTCTCGCGGCGACTGCTCGGCCTGGAGGAGGCCGTGTCACTGGCGGTCGCCGATCCGATCCAGGACGACCGCAGCTGGCGTTTCACCCTCGATCCGAACGGTCGCGACCCCGTGCTCGGGATTCGCTTCCTCAGCGAGGCGTACGAGGCCAGGGAGCGGGCTCACCCCGGCGGAGTGAGCGTGCCCGCGCTGGTGGACGTGCCGAGCGGCAAGCTGGTCACCAACGACTACCAGCAGATCACTCTCGACTTCGCCACCGAGTGGACCGCCCTGCACCGCGACGGGGCGCCCGACCTGTACCCGGCGCCGCTGCGCGACGAGATCGACCAGGTCATGGCGGAGGTCTACGAGGACGTGAACAACGGCGTGTACCGGACGGGCTTCGCGACGGACCAGGGGGAGTACGAGAAGGCCTGCGAGGGGGTCTTCCGGCGACTGGACCTGTTGTCGGAGCGGCTCGCCACCCGGCGCTATCTGGTGGGCGACAGCATCACCGAGGCGGACATCCGGCTGTTCACCACGCTCGTCCGCTTCGACGCCGTCTACCACGGGCACTTCAAGTGCAACCGCCGAAAGCTGACGGAGAACGCGGTGCTGTGGGCGTACGTCCGCGACCTCTACCAGACCCCCGGCTTCGGTGACACCGTCGACTTCGACCACATCAAGCGGCACTACTACCAGGTCCACACCGGGATCAACCCGACCGGCATCGTCCCCCTCGGCCCGGATCTCTCCGGCTGGTCGGTGCCTCATCACCGCGAGGAGCTCGGCGGCAGGCCGTTCGGCGAGGGGACACCGCCGGGGCCGGTGCCCGAGCACGAGGAAGTCCCGGCCCCGGGACGTCCCTGACCGCAAAGGAGACTCAGGTGGCAAAGAACAAGAAGAAGAAGCTCCCCCTCGCCTACAAGCCCGTGGGCTTCGTGCTGGGCTGGGCGAGCGGATCCCTGGCCGGGCTGGCGTTCCGGAAGACGTGGAAGGCCCTGCGGCACGAGGATGACGCGCCCGACGCGCTGGACAGGGATCGCGGCTGGGGCGAGATCCTGATCGCCGCCGCCGTCCAGGGCGCCATCTTCGCGGTCGTGCGCAGTGCGGTGGACCGCACGGGCGCGAAGGCCATCGAGCGGTCGACGGGTGTGTGGCCGACCTCCGACTCGGGCGGCAGGGACTGAGTACGGGAGGACCGCGGCGGGGACTGAGTACGGGAGGACCGGCCGTCGAGGGACCGGCCGCGCGGGGTCGCGCGGCCGGTCGCGCGTTCAGCCCTGCTTGGGCGCCGTGGACCGGACGCTGCGCAGCGTGAAGGAGTGTCCGGCCGGGTCGGCGTAGCCCCGCTCCTCGAACGGGGCCCCGGCGTCCTTGGTGTCCAGGGGGCGCCCGCCCAGGGCGATGATCTTGCGTTCTGCCTCGTCCATGTCCGCCACGTCGAAGTCCAGGTGGGCCTGGAGGGAGTTCTCGGGGCGGGGCCAGCTCGGGGGCGTCGCCTTCACGTCCCTGCGAAACGCCATCCGCATCCCGTCGACGCCCTTGATCTCCACCCGGTTGGCGCTCGCGTGCGTCTCCTCGCCCTCCAGCAACTCCTTGTAGAAGACGGCGAGTTTCTCGGGTTCGGCGCAGTCCAGCAGCACGGCACCCCTCACTACCAGTCCCATGGTTCCTCCGTACGGGTCCGGGGCGCGGGTGCAGCCACCCACCGCCTGGCCTGTGCGGGTACCCCGCCTGATGGAATCAGTCGGCCACGCTCCACTCGCCGTCGCGCATGAGGTCGCGGCCCACCAGTTCGTCGGCCTCGCGCCAGGCCTGCACGCGCTCGGGTGTGACGCGGAAGTAGAGGTAGGGGGTGGCGAGTTGGCGCGGGTCGAATTCGGTCTTCGCCGCGAACGTGTCGCCGACTCCCGCCGGCAGCTCGGCCGGTTCCAGCGTCTGCACGGTGCCTTCGATCAGAACCACGTCACGGGTGGGCCCGATGCCCAGCCGCACCCTGCCGGTCGCCCGCAGGTTCCTTCCGGTGGGGCTTGCGGCCGGGGTGGCCAGCAGCACGGTCGTGCCGTCCCAGTGAAAGGAGAGCGGGATCAGATACGGGTTTCCCCCGTCGGCGTCGGCCGTCGACACCCAGGCGTCGACGTCGTTCTCCAGCCGGGCGAGCGTGTCCTGCTTGCGTTGCTTCGGGGTGCGGGCGGTGGAGGTCATCGGTGAGCGGTCTCCTGGTGGTTGTCGTGCGGAATCGGTCTACGGCAGTGGCGTCGGGGCGTCCTCGTGCGCGTCGCGGCGGGCCTGTCGGTGTGCCGTGATCTCGGCGAGACGGGTCGCGGCCGCGGTCAGCTGCATGTCGAGGGCCGTCGGATAGGCGCTGTGCTGCATGTCCGCCACCAGGTGGCGGGCCGTCGCGGCGATGTGCGGGTGGGTGCCGGCGGGCAGTCGTGCGTAGGTGGCCCGCCAGACGGCTGCCTCGGCCTCGCGGGCGGGCCGTGGCAGGGCGGTGCTCGCCGCGTCGAGGGCCGCGAAGGCGAGGGACTGGTCGACGAAGGCGTGGTAGATCCGTACGGCCTCCGGGTCCGGGAAGCCCGCTTGGCGCAGCACGCCGAGGATCGTCTCGACCGCGGCGATCTCATGGACCCGGCCCGTCACACGGTAGGCGCTGAGCACGGCGGCCTGCGGGTGTGCGAGTGCGTCGGAGTGCATCCGCAGGCCCAGGTCCCGCAGGTCCGCGCGCCAGTCGCCGGTGGGGCGCCAGGTGCGCAGCGTACGGCCGATGAGTTCGTCGGCGATGGCGAGCAGCAGGTCGTCGGTGTCGTGGAAGTACCGGTACAGGGCGCTGGGGTCGGCGCCCAGGGCGAGGCCGAGGCGGCGGACCGTGAGAGCCTCCGCGCCGTGCTCCTTGAGCAGCCGCAGCGCGGTCTCGACGATCAGCTCCTCGGAGAGGACGACGCCCGTCTTGGTGGGGCGGCGACGCCGTCGGGCCTCCGGAGGGACCACTCGCTCGTTCATCGGCTTCCTCCTTGTCCGGCAGTCGCCGTGCCCGGCACCTTATGACAACAGCGTTGACGTGTTAAGTACCTGAGCAGTTTCATTTCCGGTCATCGGGCCCGTGTCGGGCCCCCGGGTGCGATCGGAGCAGGCCATGACGCAGAAGCCGTACGGTGAGGATCCCCCGTCGCTGCGCAAGTCCCTCGGCGTCGTGGACGGCGTCGCCATCGCCGCCTCCAGCACGGCGGCGACCACGAGCATCGGCATCGGGCTCGGTGTCACCGCCGGGGTGGTCGGGCTGCATCTGCCGGCCATCATGCTGCTGGCCTTCCTGCCGATCCTCGGGATCGCGGGCGCCTACACCCGGCTGAACCGCGTCGAGCCGAACGCGGGCAACGGCTATGTGTGGGTGGGGCGTTCACTCACTCCCTGGCTGGGATTCCTGGTCGGCTGGGTGAACATCGTCGCCACGGTGGCGTTCCTCGCGTACACCACGGCCGTGACCGGGTCGGCGGTGCTCCAACTCGCCGGTGAGGCGCACCTGCACAGGGTTGCGGGTCTGGCGCTGGACCCCGGCTCCACCGCCCAGACCACGGCCGTGGGCATGGTGGTCCTCGTCGGCGTGACGCTCACCGCGGTGACCGGGATCAAGACGGCCGCGCGGCTGCAGAGCGGGTTGCTGGTCTTCGAGTACCTCGTACTGCTGGGCTTCTGCGGCTACGGCATCGTCGCCGGACCGCACCCCTTCAGGCTGAGCTGGTTCGACCCCTTCGCGATCCCGTCGGCGTCGGCTCTCGCCCAGGGGCTGCTGCTGTCGGTCTTCTGCTACTGGGGCTTCGAGGCGGCGTTCACCGTGAACGAGGAGGTGCGTGATCCACGGGACGCCTCTCGCGCAGGCGTCATCACGCTGGTGACGATGCTGGGCCTGTTCCTGCTCGGTTCGGTCGCCTTCCAACGAGTGCTGTCCGAGCAGGAGTTGGCCGGGCACGGCGCACAGGGGCTGGCGTTCTTCGGCGACCGGCTCGCCTCGCAGCCGCTGGCCGCGCTGCCGCTGGTGGCCCTGATGTTCTCGGCCGTCGCCTCGCTCCAGGCGGGCGTGATCCCCACGGCACGCGGGATGTTCGCGATGAGCCGGGACCGTACGCTCGGGCCCGTGTGGTCCAAGGTCAGTGCCCGGTACGGGACTCCGGCGGCCGGGACGCTGCTGATCGGCGCTCTGGCGTCGGCGGTGGCCGCGCTCGCCCTGGTGATCCCCCGACTGGCCGACATGATCATGGCGACGGTCAACGCGGTCGGGATCGTGGTGGCCCTCTGCTACGCGCTCACCGCGCTCGCGGCGGCGGCACGCTTCCGGGGACTGCTGCGTGAGGACTGGCGGCAGGGGGTCCGGGCGGTGGTGCTGCCCGCGCTGAGCGCCGCGGCTCTGCTCGGACTCGGCGGCTACCTCTGCTGGTCCTTCTACACCTCCGCCGACCACTTCGAAGTCAGCGCGGACAACGGGTGGTTCCTGCTGCTCACCCCCGCCGCGATGATCGCCTCCGGCTTCCTGGCCGCCGCATGGGCCAAGTGGGTGCGCAAGTCGCCGTACTTCCGCACCGGCCGCGGCACGGACGCCGACGCACCGCAGTTGTTGACCACTCTCAGCTAAGGACACCCCACATGCACGCCGACCTTCTCTTCACCGGCGGACCCGTCCTCACCCTCGACGGCCGCACCGCGACGACCGTCGCGGTCACCGGCGAGCGGATCACCGCCGTCGGCGGCGCCGAGGTCCTGGAACTGAGGGGGCCGCGGACCGAGGTCGTCGACCTCGCCGGGCGGCTCCTGCTGCCCGGGTTCCAGGACGCGCACGTCCATCCGCTCCCGGCCGGTCTCGAACTCACCCAGTGCGACCTGACCGGCACCAGGACCGCCGAGGAGACCCTCGCCGCCGTCCGCACCTACGCCGACACCCACCCCGACCGGGAGTGGATCACGGGGGGCGGCTGGTCCATGGAGGCCTTCGAGGGCGGTACGCCG
Organism: Streptomyces sp. SAS_270; assembly: GCF_052543295.1. NCBI lineage: Bacteria > Bacillati > Actinomycetota > Actinomycetes > Kitasatosporales > Streptomycetaceae > Streptomyces > Streptomyces sp. SAS_270. The sequence continues at coordinate 6,747 of NZ_JBMNDS010000041.1, read as the reverse complement.
ACCAAGGAGCTGCTGGACGCGGTCGTACCCGACCGGCCGGTGTATCTGCCCAATCGCGACCATCACGGCGCCTGGGTCAACAGCAGGGCCCTCGCGCTCGCCGGCATCACACGCGACACGCCCGACCCGGCCGACGGGCGGATCGACCGGGACGCCTCGGGTGAGCCGAGCGGCTCGCTGCAGGAGGGGGCGATGCAGCTCGTGGGCCGGCTCACGCCGCCGGCCACGCCGGCCGACCGGCTGGCGGCCCTGCTGCATGCCCAGAGCCGGCTCCACGCACTCGGCATCACCGCATGGCAGGACGCGCTCGTCGGGGACTTCCTCGGCATGGAGGACCCGTCGGGGGCGTATCTGACAGCTGCCCGGGACGGCTCACTCACCGCGCGTGTCGTCGGCGCGCTGTGGTGGGACCGTGAGCGCGGTTCCGAGCAGATCCCCGAACTGGTGGAGCGCAGGGCCGCGTCGAGCCATGGCCGGTTTCGCGCGAGCAGCGTGAAGCTGATGCTGGACGGGGTGGCCGAGACCGGGACCGCCGCGCTGCTCGACCCCTACCTGGACAGGTGCGGCTGCGCCACCGCCAACCTGGGCACCAGCTTCCTCGACGCCGATCAACTTCCCAAGTACGTCACCGAGTTGGACGCTCTGGGCTTCCAGTGCCACTTCCACGCCCTGGGCGACCGTGCCGTACGCGACGCGCTGGACGCGATCGAGGCCGCGCGGGCGGCGAACGGGCCGAGCGACACGCGGCCCCACCTGGCGCATCTGCAGGTGGTGCACCCCGCGGACGTGCCGCGTTTCGCCCGGCTCGGCGCCACCGCGAACATCCAGCCGCTGTGGGCGGCGCACGAACCGCAGATGGACGAGCTGACCATCCCTTTCCTGGGGCCGGAACGGGCCGCGTGGCAGTACCCGTTCGGTGCGCTGCTGCGCTCCGGAGCCCGGCTCGCGGCGGGCAGCGACTGGCCGGTGAGCAGTCCCGATCCGCTGCAGGGCATCCATGTCGCGGTCAACCGTGTCGCCCCCGACGCCGGCGACACGCCGGTGTTCCTGCCAACCGAACGCATAGGACTCGCCGAGGCGTTGGCCGCGTACACGGCGGGCTCGGCGTATGTGAACCACCTCGACGACACGGGCGAGGTACGGGCCGGCGCACTGGCCGATCTCGTGGTGCTCGACCGTGATCCGTTCGACGGGGCGGCTGAGGCGATCGGCGACACGCGGGTCGCGCAGACGTATGTGGGGGGCGCGCGAGTATACGCAGCTCAAGAGGCGTAGGCAGTAACGGACATCACGGTGAGGTCACGCGTAGATCATTTACACTCTGGGCAGGCTCGTAGCGCTTCACGGTTCAATCTTCGGCCGTAGAAGCTGAGTTCGAGTGCACGGGTGGCCATGTCGGCCACCCGTTCGCAGGGCGGGGGGATTCCGTTTCGCCGTCTCCCGGAAGGAAGCGCATGCCTCAGGACGTCACGTTCGGCCTCCCCCTCGACATGCCCGTCAGCAGACATCTGGAGCACACCCGGAATCTCCCTGGCCCTCGCCTGACAGGCCGAGCGCTTCCTGATCAACACAGCTGAGCCGGAGAGCATGAATCCGGCATGGACGAGCGGCTCGCCGCGCTCGAGAACCGAGCGGGCCCGGGGCTGTTCGTCCTCGCAGGTCAGATAGGCGATCCGCACCACTTTCTCGGCTTCAAGACGCGACCGGCCAGCACCCACGGCCGATCGCTCCGTTGTCATGACCACAGCTTGTTGGGAGACCGGCGTGAAATCTCGAGTCGTAGATGCTGTTTCGAAGGCGTCCGCCGACGGCTTGATCCCGGCGCAGCCAAGCGCCCAGGTCCAGCCCACGGCGGCGGGGAGCGCCCTGGCCCGCCTCTTCATGGAACGCGTCCATGGGACTACGCAGGAGCACCGAAGGTTCCAGAACGCCGCTCAGCAGCGGTTGAACGCACTCGGATCCCCGGGCGCCGGCACCTCGCTGCATGTGGAGGGCGCCGTCCGTCTGGCGCAGCCCGCGTTCCTCCCGCCCGATGAGGAGGGATACGCCAGGCTGAGGCACCTCGACGCCGGCCTGCGCGTCATCGAGGCAGCCTTCCCCGAGGTCAGCACCGATATCGAGATATGCCGACTGACCTGCACGATGCTGGAAGGGGCCTGGCGGAGCCGGGCCCTCGCCCCGCCGCACGAGGAGGAGGCGACAACCGGCTGCGCCTGCCCGCTGTGCCGTCGGTTGCCCACGCCCCCCGCACGCACGCTGGACGACTACGACTGGCGGCAGAGCGCCGGCCGTCCCCTCACCGTCAAGACCTGGCCGTACCGCGAGGAACTCGACAGCGTCCTGACCGGTGGATGGACCTACGCCCGGCAACTGAACGACTTCGATCGAGATCTTGGCCTCCGGGACTCGTTCGAGGACGACATTCTCCTCTTCCACGAATACAAACGCGTGATCGACACCATCGACACCGCGCGCCTCACCCAGCTCATCGAAGGCCGTTTGGCCGAGAGTTTCAGCACCAACACCGCCAGGGCCCTGGTCTGCGGGCTTTTCGCAGCCCACAAGCGATCCGTCGACGAGTACTGGCTCCAGCAGCACCACGCGGGCAACGTCTCGCTCCCTCAGACCAACCCACTGAGCCAGAGCGCCTACTCACTCCTGCAGATGCTGGACTGCCTGTTCTGGCACGTCTCACCCGACACCGAACTCTGGCAGGAAGAACACCTCGCCTCCCTGCTGCTGTGCCGCGTCATCGACGACATGACCGACGTCCGAGCCGACGCCCTCACCGGCGAGATCAGCAACTTCTGGCTCGCCGACATACCCACCCACACCAAGGCCCTCTACGCCGCCTGCGCCATCGCCAGCGTCAAGTACGGCTGCATGCCCGAAGCGCATCCCCCCATGTGGAACACCTGGCTGATGCCCAGCACCGTCGTCTGGTTGGGCCTGACGGGCCGCCACGCCCTGTGGTTCGACGGCATCACCGACGGCCTCCCCCCGGCCGAGGACTGCCCGCTGTGCGACCTGCAGCCCAACCCATGCACCGGCATCCTCACCGACGGCACCACCCTCACCTTCGCCCCGCGGCCCACCGCGCCGGCCCTGAGCACCCGGACCGCCGAACTGTCCGAACGCTGCCGAACGGAACACCCCGAGACATGGCCCCTCTTCGACGCCGAGCTCCACGCCTTCGAAGCACTCCACGGCCCCTGGCACGGCAACATCGACAGCACTTGGGAGATCCTTCGCCGCACCTACATCGCCGCCGTGCAGGCATCCAGCCACGCACCGTCCCCGGAGCGCGCTCGTCAGGTCCAACAAGACGCCGGCGCAGTCGGAAGTGAACAGTTCTACGCCCTGTACGACGCGGAAACCGGGAGGGAGGACACCGCGCTGCTCGCCTACATGTTCGGCTGCGCCCACCCGCATTTCCTCTGGAACGCCACGGGATACCGACCCACGGCCGTCGAGGGCGACTGGCTCGACGGCTGACGCCTCAATCCCGCCCCAGAAACCCGGTAGATGGTGGTGGGGCCGTCCCCACCACCGACCTCGGACCGGTTCCGCAGCCCGATCCAACCGGGGTGGAGCGATGCGACTTCCGGACATACCACGGGGCCGGTTCAGGTCGAGAAGGCGACGGGCGCCCAGCGGTGCAGTCCTCGCCTGGCTCGGCGGCACGGTGCGCGGGCTGCGTCCTCGCCCTCAGGGCACGCACGGCCGGCAGCAGGGGATGCACAATGGTGACCGTGTACTCCCAGGGAGCGCGCACCGCGTCAGCCAACGGCCCCCGCTCGATCGCCGTACTGCCCCGACCGCCGCTCGAGATCCAGATGCACAACCGGCTCCACCAGCCCACCGAGCACTGGCAGCGCCGTTACATGATCCGCGCCGGTAGCGAGGCCACCCTCTCGCAGAACGTCCGCACCCACGGCCTGCGCCGCTCCCGCTACCGAGGACTCGTGAGAATTCACGTCCAACACGTCCTCACCACGTTGGCCTGCAACGTCACCCGGATCTCCGACCGGACGACCGGCACCGCCAGAACCCGCCGCCGGGCTAGAAGCCGACCCCGGCTCGGGGGCGGACGGTCATCCGCAGGGCGCGCGGCCGTACGGTGAGCCGGGCGACCTGACGGATGACCTGGCCCTCGGCGAGTTCCAGCCGTACCGAACGCAGCGTCGTCGCGAGCGCCACGACCATCTCGGTGAGGGAAAAACGGTCGCCCATGCACTTGTGCTTGCCGTCCCCGAAGGGCACGAACGCGCCCGGCGGAGGCTCCTGAGCGGCGTCGGTCCACCGATCCGGGTCGAAGGTGAGCGGGTCGGGGAAACGCTCGGGGTCGCGGTGCAGGGCGTGCTGGCAGTAGGCCAGTTCGGTGCCCGCGGGCAGCGTCCACTCGCCGAGCCGGGTCTCCTCGGTGGTGCGGCGGGTGACGAGCCAGCCGGGGTGGTGCAGCCGCAGGGTCTCGGTGATCACCCGGTTCAGGTACGGCAGCCGGATCACGTCGTCGAAGGCGACCGGCCGTTCGCCAAGGACCTCGTCCAGCTCGGCCAGGACCTGGGCCTCGATGCTGGGGTTGCGGGCGAGCTCGTACAGGGTCCAGGACAGCAAGGTCGCGGTCGTCTCGGTGCCCGCCACGGCCAGGAGGAAGATCTCGGAGCAGATCTGATCCCCGGTCAGCGGCTCGCCGGTCTCCTCGTCGATGGCGCGCAGCAGCATGGAGAGCATGTCCCCGGTGTCGTGCCCGGAGGCATGCAGTTCGTCGACCGCGGTGTTGATGGTGGCGCGCACCCTGTCCCGGGCCTGGTCGAAGCGGCGGTTGAAGGGCAGCGGCAGGCGCTCGGCCCAGTCGGGCAGCATGATCCGCAGACCGACACCGCTCATCACCACCGACACGTCGCTGCGCAGCTGGCGGAAGACGGCGTCGTCGAGGCTGCCGGCGAGCACCGTCTTGGCCAGCATGTCGAGACTGAGCCCGACCATCGCCTCGTGTACGTCGAGGGGCCGCCCGCGCTCCCAGGCGGCGACGGTGGCCGTTACCTCGGCGCGCATGAGGTCGACGTACCGGCTGATCTCGGTGTGGGCGAAGGCGGGTTGAAGCTGGCGGCGTCTGCGTACGTGGTCGCGGCCGGTGGCGGTGACGACGCTGTCGCCCAGCAGCTGGCCCAGCTTGTCGTAGAGCCGGCCCTTGTCGAGGCTGGGTCCCAGGCCCCTGAGCATCTGATGGATCAGAGCCGGGTCCTGGACAATGATCGTGCGCGTCCCGGGTTGCAGGACGATCTCGACGAGTGGTTCCCGCGTATCGCGCAGCGAGTCGATGAAGCCGAGGTTGTCGCGCACCATCTTCAGCGCGTGGCCGATGAGCGGAAAGGATCCTGCGGCTCGGGGTATAGGGGGAGGCGCAGTGGACGTCACGGGTCATTCCCTTCACGGCATTCATGGGCGCCCCTATGACTTCCCTGAACCTTCTCCAGTGCAATCCTGTCATGAACGTGTCCTGCGCCACGTGGGACAAGCTGGTTGGCCACCTGCGACATTGGGCATCAGTGCGGTCACCCCAGCGAACTACGACGACCAGCGGACTGGAGGGAGCTTGGCGCACCGCGGCCTGACCGCGGGAGAGGCCTTGCTCACGCACGGCGGCTGAAGGCTGCGAGGACTGGGCCAGGTCGTCCTTGCAGCGGGGATCTTGACGGTCTGGCAATGACCCGTATGCCCTTGGATCAGGTGGGAGAGAAGCCCGCGTGTGGGGGTCGATGGGAGATCGGGGAGCCAGGCGGCAGTGAGGCACTGCGCGCTCGGGACGAACAGGCCATCGGGAAGCCGGTCCAGGGGGTTCCAGCGCCGGTTGCGGAAGCCTGCAAGGTCAACGGTCGCAGGGCGAAAGCGAGCCGGCGCAGGCCCTCGGCCGGGGTCCAGGGCACCCGGGGGCGGATGAAGGCAGCAACGGCTACCGCGTGGACGGCCTGTGCGGGGGCCGACCCGGTAGGGCTCCGGTACCTGCGGGTGACGACGGGTCCGCGCGCGGCCGGGCCTGGGTGCGCAGGTGTTGTTCTTCTTCCGTTCTACCTCAGCCGTATGTCGTGGGGGGTTGGTGTTACAGGAAGGGGCGTCACGACGCTGTACGGGTTGGGCGCGGCGCCGGGCGTCTGCGATGGCCAACTCGCGTCCGTACTCGGTGAATCCGATGCGCCTTGCATGGTAGCCGCGGCCGCTGATCCGGTGTCCGACCGCGTTGCCCGGCGACTACGGCGTAGATGGTGGCAGTACCGGCCCACTCGCGGCTTCCGGCGGGGCGGGTGTTGGTCCGGGTGCCGTGGACAGCTCAGACGAGGAGACCGAGTTCGCGCAGTACGGCGATGTGCCGCTCCAGGGTGCGACCGAAGAGCTGTCCGGGCGCTGCCGAGCCGAACACCCTGAGACCTGGCCCCTCTTCGACGCCGAGCTCCACGCCTTCGAAGCACTCCACGGCCCCTGGCACGGCAACATCGACAGCACTTGGGAGATCCTGCGCCGCACCTACATCGCCGCCGTGGAGGCATCCAGCCACGCACCGTCCCCGGAGCGCGCTCGTCAGGTCCAACAAGACGCCGGCGCAGTCGGAAGTGAACAGTTCTACGCCCTGTACGACCCGCAAACCGCGAGGGAGGACACCGCGCTGCTCGCCTACATGTTCGGCTGCGCCCACCCGCATTTCCTCTGGAACGCCACGGGATACCGACCCACGGCCGTCGAGGGCGA
>NZ_JBMNDS010000040.1:0-88873 GCF_052543295.1 Streptomyces sp. SAS_270 | reverse complement strand
GGTGGCGGCCAAGGCCCCCACCGCCCGGGCCAGCGGACCCGACGTCCGGGAAGGCCCTTCAGGCACGGGACAACTCGCGCAGGACCAGATTCATGACCTCCTGGGTCTCCTCTCCGCCCGGGGCGCTGCCGCCGGTCAGCAGGTGCACCGCGTTCAGCAGCTGGTCGATGGCGAGGGTCTGGCCCTCCGCGACCCGTGCGACGAATTCCGCGACGAGCGCGTAGACCTGCGAGGAGCTCCCCGCGTCCCCCTCGGCCCCCAGGTGGGCGTCGACGATCCGGAGCAGTGTCTCGGCGGTCGGCAACGGCATGACGTAACGGATACAGCGCCGCAGAAAGGCGGGAGGAAAGTCGCGTTCGCCATTGCTGGTCATCACGATGAACGGGAAGGCGCCGCACTGCACGCGTCCGCGCTCCACCCAGCTGCGCTCGGCACTCCCCCATTCGCGTACCAGGACCTCGGTCTCCCGGTAGCGGGCGAGTTCGGGAATCTCGAACTCGCCCCGTTCCAGTACGTCGAGCAGATCGCTCGGCAGGTCCAGGTCGCCCTTGTCGATCTCGTCGATGAGCAGCGCACGGGGGCGAGGGCCAGGAAGCAGTGCGGTCCCGAGCGGCCCCAACTGCAGGAAGGGGGTGATGTCGTCGCTGCCGCCGGGGCCGTCCAGCCGCTGCGCATGGATGCGGCCGAGCGCGTCGTAGCGGTACAGCGCGTCCGTCAGCGTGCTGCGCGAGGTGATGTGCCAGCGCAACACCTCACCGAGCTTGAGCTCCGCGGCGACCTGCTCGATCACCGTGGACTTTCCGGATCCTGCCGGGCCGGTGATCAGGAGCGGCCTGCGCAGCGCCAGTGCCGCGTTGACCGCGCCGACCAGACCGGACGGCGGCTGGAACTGTCGGTGCACGGCCTGCCGAGGGAAGGTCCGCCACGGGGGTGGCTCGCCGAGGTCGACGTCGCGTGGCGTGCCGTCCCCGACGTAGAAGGGCTGCCAGGTCATGCGGAGTTCTCCCTCTTGGTAGTGAACTGCCCGAACCAGTCGCAGAAGTCGAGCCACTCGGTGTCGTGCCACACCGTGCGCCACTGGGCCAGATGCTCCCGGCCTTCGAGCCCCTCCTGTGCGTTCTGCCCCCAACTGCAGCGATACGCCTCACAGAACTCCGCGGGCAGGAGATGCCAGTACTTGTCGAGGCTGTCCTGGAATCTGCCCGGAACGCAGTCGTCGACGCCCGGCCAGAGCACAATCGGGGCGTACTCCAGAAGTGCTTCCATCACCCGCTCGAACTGCGGCGGCCGATGGTTCAGAGCAAGCGCCCGCGGGTACACCCCGTTCCCGAGCCGTTTCCGCAGCTTTTCGAGCTCTCCGGTGTCCTGCTCGCCGAGCCAGTCCACGGGCGCGCCGCCGGGGTTGCAGGCGTCCATCGCCTCCAGTTTTTCCCTGGCCCGTACGTTGATCCGCCACAGATGGTCCGGCGGGCACAGCCGCTCGCTCCAGCGCAGTACGACATCATGCTCGGCGCCCAGGGGTTCCCTGACGTCGGCCTCCTCGGGGCGCCAGCGCAGCAGCAGGGCGGCGGGGGCGGCGATCTCCACCCGCCGCAGCCGGGCGCCGATCTCCTTCGCCTTGGGGGTCGCCCATTTCAGTACGTCCGTGAGCCGCTGCTCGACAGCTGCGGGGTCGGGCCTGCACTCGAAATCGCGGTCGGCGTAGGCCTTTCCCCGGTCCAGCAGCCATGCTTCGAGGACGGAGGGCCACAGGTCACCGGCTGCGACGCGCAGGATGATGACGAGGCGCACCCGGGTTCTGACATCCTTGTTCGCCAGTTTCGCGAACTCGTCGACGAGTTCGACCTCGGCGCCCACGGTGCGCGCCCAGGCCCTGAGCTCCGGCCGGTTCTCGTCGAACCCGTCCTCGACGGCCAGCGCGGCGACGAACGCCGCCAGCGAGGTCGTGCGCGTCCCGTCGCCGCGCGGTGCCCTGAGCCGCAGAAACTCCACGGCGTCCCGTCGCAGCGTGCTGCCGGAGGTGTCCGGCAGTCGGGTCGCCGATCGTCCGGCGGCCCACCACAGGGCACGCTGCAGCCGCTCGGACCCCAGCGGCTCACGCCCGGGCCAGGAAGCGAGCAGGTCGATGGTGCACAGGCCGTCCATCACCCCCTTGATGACGCGCAACGCCCATGCCAGAGCGATGGCGTTGTCCGACGAGCGCTCCCGCAGCAGGCGGCGCAACGTCTCCAGCGAGTCGGGTCCGGTCATCGGCTCCATCAGAAGCTCGGAGCATCCGAGCGGAGCCACGGCCAGTTCCAGTTCCTCGGTCGCGACGGGCCCGAGCACCGATCCGCCGCGCAGACGGTGGCTCGCGTTCCGCGAGAGCCACGGCCGCTCCCCCTGCCGGGCCCCGTCGTACTCCACCCGCCGCGCGTCCTGCCCCGGAGCCTTGAGCCGTACGGCGTCCAGGACCGCGTCGGCGCGCAGGAACTCACCCCCGTCGCCGACACCCCCCGTGAGCACCTGGACGAGGCCCCTGGAGAACGCGAGACGGTAGGCGGTCTGGGCCGCGCCGACCGACATCAGCAGGGAGAGCCGGGCCGCGCCCTGACGCACCCCGCCGTCCAGCGCGCGGAGGTCGGGCACCGCTCCGCCGGCGTGACAGGTGTCGACGACGGCAAATACTCCGGGCAGGCCCGGTGTCTCCAGGACCTGGGTCAGCAGCTCGCCCACGTTCACGGCGGTGGCGATCTCGTCGGGGCGGGAATTGCCCGCCATCAGGTAGAGGGTGGAGTTGCGGCCGGGGGTGATGCCGTGCCCGATCAGCACGAGGACCAGTACTGCCCCGTCCTGCCCGGCCCGTTCGGCCGCGCCCCGGATCGCGGCTTCGATCCGCGCCTGGTCGACCGCTGCGCCGTACAACAGCGAAGGTGTGGCCTCGAAGCCTTCCGCGCACCCGCCTCGCCACTGGTCGGTGAGCAGTTTGTGCAGCGCTCCGGACACCTCTTCCAGTTCATCGAGCGGCCCCAACTCCGGGCACTGCGGGGCGATGACGAGCACGTGGCGGACCCGGGCCGGGGTTGTCATGGCTGCGTGGCATTCTCGATCGCCTCGACGAGGCGGCCCGCCACGGCTGGTTGTGCCAGGTATTTGACGGCGGGGTGCACCCACGCTCCGTTCGAGTCGACGCGGTCACTGACGGGCAGGACTGCCTCGCCGTTGGGCCGGACGGCCTTCTCCAGCAGGGGCGCCCCGACGATGAGGTCGTCGCGGTCCCAGAAGTTGAGCCATCTGGCGACCGGCCGGGGAACCGCCACGGGCTGGGGCCTCATCCGGGCGCGCACCGCCGTGCGCAGGCCGATCGGTGAGCCGAGGGTCACCAGCAGGGGGATCCGCCCCTCGTACGACTGCAGCGTCTCCAGCGCGACGACGGTGCCGAGTGAGTGCGCGACGACAAGCGTGGGGCCCGCGGGGTCGAGGGCCTCCTCGACGCGGCCGCGGATGCGTACGTCCAGGGACAGTCCCTCCTCGTCGGGCTCGCCGCGGCGCAGATAGCGGGCCACCTGGCGCAGCTGGCCGACCATCAGGCCCGCGCTGGCCCAGCGTCCGAAGGTCCGCAGCCCGGGCAGCGCCAGCAGCGTGTTGGCGGCGGTCAGCACCTGCCGTGCACCGGAGCCGGCGCCTTGGGAGCCGCCTTCGGGGGAGAGTTGAGCCCGGGCGTGGTGCAGGGTTGCGGCGTCGTCGTGCGGCGTCGGGTCGGCCAGCCGCTCGTCGATGGACTCCAGCAGCAGCGCGGCGACGGTGTCGTCCTCATCCGTCGCTTCCGGCGCGTCTCCCTGCGCCTGCGGTGGACCGAACAGATCCCCGTAGTAGGCGAATCGCGCGTCCGCGGCCCAGCCCTGCACGAGGTCGAGGACCCGGCGGGAGTGGCCGGCGCGACGGGCCCCATCCGCCAACGCCCGTTGCCAGACGTCGAGTTCGACGGCCGGATCCCGCAGGCCGCCGATGCCGTGGACGAACACCAGCCGAGGCTTCATGATCCCCCCGCAAGCCCCCGCCCGGGGCCTCCGGGCACGCTGTTCAGATTAGCAACTCCGGTGCTGACAGCACCCCTTGTGGAACAGGATCCGAAGCGTCCGCAGGACAGCCCGTGGCACTCCGCGGGAAAATTCCTGGCAGATCGAGAAGAGGAGCGTTACGATCACGGCGATGAAGACTCCTTCTGTCAGCAGATTGGGGGCCCCGTCCGCTCAAGGTGAGTGCTGATGCTCACTGACACCGCGAATCGGGACTCCCGTATTTCCCTGTGGCTGCGCGTGCGCGAGTTCGCCGTGCCGCCCTCGATGATCGAGACCGCGACCGCCCGCCGTTGTGCCGGCGACTGGGCGGGAGCGTGTGCCGCCGCAGGCATCGACGTCGATCTGGACCTGCGTTCCGTGGCGCGCGCTCGTGGCCAAGGCCTCGCGTCCCAGCTCCGGGCCGATCTCCGCCATCTGGCGCCCGACCTCCTGCGCTGGCACATGCCGAGGATCGCTCCCGACGGGCTGCTGCGCCCTGGCCTGACCCTCGCCCTGGCGCGCTACGGCACCGGGGGACGGCGTGGCGCGGGTCCGGTGCACCTCGTGGCCCGCACTCCCCCGGCCTGGGCCGATGCCGGCCAGCGCATCAGCCTCGCGCTGTGGGACGGATCCCGCTCCGAGGCCGGTGCACACCGCCATCCGCATCCCCACCCCAACCGGCGGTTCCGGCTCGACCTGCACCGCCATCTGTGGGACGCGCGCAAGGCCGGTGAGCTGCGGACACGGTCGGGGGCCGACCGGCTGCCCGCCGACGGCCCCGCTGTGCCGGACCCGGATCCACTGTGGCCAGGGCCTCAGGAGCACCCCTGTGCCGTCGACCGATGGGCGGCCGAAGCGGGGATCGTGCTGGGCGCCGAGGGCCGGTCCAGCGGCACGGTCACCGTGCGGCTCGGTGGCCGGCGTCGGCTGGCCCTGGACCTGGTCCCGGACGGCGACGGTGTGGGGCCACCCGCGCTGCGCATCTCGACGGCGCCCACCGGTGGCGCCACCGCGGCGCTACCGGTCCTGCCCGACGCGGCGACCTGGGTGACACCCGACCTCGAACTGATCCGCTCCGGCCTGATCGACGCCGATCGGCTGCACCCGTTGGTCGCCTCGGCTCTCGTACCGGGTCATACGCCGACCGTGTCGGCCCGGCACCCGGAACCGGCACGGCAGCCACATCTCGTGGAATGCCGGGGAGCCCGGCACCGCATCGGCCTGGTCGACGGCGTCCTGGCGCCCCTGGACCACGAACCGGCCGAGATCAGGCGGGAGGAACTGCTCGCCGCGCTGACGGGTACTCCGCTGCCCTGCCTCCAGGCCATCGATGCGGCGCACCGCCGGCCGGACTGTCTCGCCGGTGTCCGCGAACGCCTGGACCACGGCGACACCGCCGGCGCACTGGCCGTCGTCGAGGGCCTGCTCGGTCCTGAAGCGGTGCTGCGCAGCGGCGCGCTGCAGGACGAACTGCAGTGGGCCGCGGAGCGACGCATCACCTACGGACTGTTCAGGGCGGGGCTGGTCGGCCCCGGGCCCCGATCCGGCCGCAACCTCGACGGTCCGTCCCGCCCCCACAACCACCGCTCACACCCTCGTCACACCACCGGTCGCTGACCCGGAACGCTCCACCGTCTCGCACGCCCCTCTCCCATGCGCCCCTCCCACGCGCTCGCCCGTTCGTTCACGCATTCATCCATGCATTCATCCATGCATTCGCTCGCTCATTTGCTCGTTCATTCGTCACGAATCCAAAGGTGATCAGACTTGCTCAAGCACGCCCCGCTCCCTCAAACCAGCACCCCTTCCTTCCCCCCTCAGGCCTCCCAACTCGACGTCGCCGGCGAGTTGCTGTCCCTGCTGCGCGACGCCACCACCGAACCGCGTCCCGACATCCAGCTGGAAGCCCTGACCCTCACCGTGGCCGCCGACCTGCCCGTGCTGCTGTGGGGTGAGCCGGGGATCGGCAAGACCGCGGCCCTGACCCAGCTCGCCGCGTCCCTGGACCTTCCGCTGACCACGGTGATCGCCAGCGTGCACGAGCCGTCCGACTTCTCCGGCCTGCCCATCGTCGGAGACGACCCCGCCGAACAGGGTGTCCCCATGGCTCCGCCGGACTGGGCCGTGCGACTGGTGCGCGCCGGGCGGGGCCTGCTGTTCCTCGACGAACTCTCCACCGCGCCACCGGCCGTGCAGGCCGCCCTGCTCCGGCTCGTGCTCGAAAGGCGCATCGGCGCACTCCAACTGCCGCCCGGCGTACGGATCGTGGCCGCCGCCAACCCCCGTTCCTCGGCGGCCGACGGCTGGGAGCTGAGCCCGCCGCTGGCCAACCGGTTCGTCCATCTCCAGTGGACCCACGACCACGAGGTCGTCGTACGCGGCCTCGGCGGGACCTGGCCCCGGGCCACGCTGCCGCGGCTCGACCCGGAGAAGTTGCCGGAGGCCGTGGACTTCGCCCGCCGCGCAGTGTGCGGGCTGCTCTCCGCCCGCCCCGGCCTCGTACACCGGCTGCCGAACAGCGAAACGCGTCGGGGCGGCCCGTGGCCGTCCCCGCGCAGCTGGCAGATGACGCTGTCCCTCATCGCCTTCGCGACCGCGGCCGGATCCTCCCGGGAAGTGCTGTCCCTCCTGGTCAGGGGCACGGTGGGGGACGGCCCGGGGCTGGAGTTGCTGGCCAGTCTCGACCGGATGGACCTCCCGGACCCCGAGACGCTCCTCGCCGACCCGGCCGGTGCCGAACTCCCCGAGCGCGGGGACCTCCGCCAGGCCGTGCTCGACGGTGTGGTGGACGCCGTCCGCAAGCGCCCTGAGAAGTCCCGCTGGGACGCGGCGTGGACACTCCTGGTCCGGGCGGTCGAGACCGGCGCCCCGGACCTCGTGGTCGTCCCCGCGACCACCCTCGCCACGCTCCGCCGCGAGGACTGGGATGTTCCGGCGACCATCGAGCGACTCGCCGGAGTGGTGTCCCTGTCCCGGCGGGCCGACCGCGTCGCGGACCGGTCCGCGGCACTGACCGCCAAGGCAGGCCGATGACCGAGGACGCACTGGAGGCACTTGACCTCGACAAGCTGTTCGCCGCCAGGCTGCACGCCGCTCGGGCCCGGCCCTACCTGGCGACGGCCCTGTTCGCCCTCCACACCGTCGCATCGCGGCAGGTACCGACGATGGCCGTCGACCGGCACTGGCGGTGCTATGTCTCGCCCTCGTTCGTGGACCGCATGCCGGTGGAGGAACTGGCCGGGGTGTGGGTGCACGAGGTGTCGCACCTGCTGCGCGACCACCACGGCCGCAGCGACCGGGTCGCGCGCGAACGCGGGCTCACAGGGCCTGGGGACCGGCTGCGGATGAACATCGCCGCGGACTGCGAGATCAACGACGACGCGTTCGGCGAGGGGCTGGTCCGGCCCGAAGGCGCTGTCGAGCCGGGGTCGTTGGGGCTGTCCGCGGGCGAGCTCATGGAGGACTACCTCCGCCAGTTCCGGCTCGGAGTGCACACACAGGACCTGGCGTGGCTGGACTGCGGCAGCGGCGCCGACGGACTGGACCGGGAGTGGGAGGTGGGGCCGGACGGCGCGTACGGGCTCAGCGCACAGGAACGGGACGCGGTGCGGTTCCGGGTGGCGCAGGGCATCACCGCCCGTCCGGGCAACACCCCGCAGCAATGGAAGCGGTGGGCGGAGGAGGCGTTCCACCCGCCGCAGCCCTGGCGGGAGTTGCTCGGCGCCGCCGTCCGCTCGGCGACCGGCTCAGGTACCGGCGAGGACTACACCTACGGCCGTCCGTCGCGCCGCTCGGCCGGGCTGCCCGGCGTCGTACTGCCCAGCCTGCGGCGCAGACCGCCTCGCGTCTGCGTGGTCATCGACACCTCCGGATCGGTCAGCGACGCCGAACTGGGCAGCGCGCTCCTGGAGGTTGCCGCCATCTCCCGTGCCGTGGGCGGCCGCCGCGACCTGATCACCGTACTGCCGTGCGACGCGGCGGCACGGATCGTGCACCCCCTGTGCCGCGGCGAGGGCATCCCGCTGATGGGCGGTGGGGGTACGGATCTGCGCACGGGCTTCGCCAAGGCCCTGCGCACCGGCGCCCCACCGGACGTCATCGTGGTCCTCACCGACGGGCAGACCCGATGGCCCGCATCTCCCCCGCCGTGCCGGACGGTGGTGGGCCTCTTCCCCCGGCCGAACAGGTACCGGCCGCAGGACGAGGACGACCCCGACTACGCACCTGACTCACCGCCCGCGTGGGCGCGGGTGGTGACGATCGGGTGAGCACCGGGATGGCCCGCCTCGATGGTGGCCGTCCCGGAGTCGCGGATGCGGTCCGCGGGCACGGCGGTCTCAGCGAGGAGTAGCGGCACTAATGCCGGACGCGGACGACGAGTTTGCCGGTGGCGCGGTCGTGCTCCATGTCGTCGTGGGCCTGCGGCACCTGCTCCAGGCCGTCGTAGACGCGGTCCACGGGGAAGGCCAGCCGGCCGGCCGCGACCGCGTCGAGGATCTCCTGGAACGCTTCCCGAGGCAGGTCGGCGGCGTCGCCGAAGTAGCCCGCCAGGCGCACGCCCTTCGGCAGGTACTCGTTCGGGGAGAAGTCCCGCACCGTCCACTGGTTGGAGAGGCTGCCGCCGAAGCAGGCCGTGCCGTGCACCCGCACCGCGCGCAGAGTGTCGGGCAGGGTCGGCGTGCCGACAAGATCAAGGGCGGCGTCGACGCCGTCCGGGTACAGCTCGCGCACGGCGGGCGCGACCTCACCGGTGTCGAGCAGAGGATGGTCGACACCGTGCTCCTTCAGTGAGGCGAGGCGGCCGGCCTGCCGGGTGGTGGACAGCACCGTGGCGCCGCGCCACGTGGCCAGCGCGGCGGCTGCCAGGCCCACCGAGGAGGTGCCGCCGCGGATCAGCACGGACTGACCGGGCTTCAGGTCCAGGCCGACGGTGAGCGAGCCGTGGGCGGTCTGCACCATCTCAGGCAGAGCACCGAGCACCTCCCAGGGCAGATCGGTGTCGACGGGGATGACCTGGGACAGCGGCACCGACGTGTATTCGGCATAGCCGCCGTCGTACGTGCGCCCCATGTCCCCCATCATCGCGACGACCTTCTGCCCGGGAGCCAGCCCGCTGCCGGCCGGGGCCGCGTCGACAGTGCCGGCGGCCTCGATACCCGGCACCCGGGGAAAACTGACGCCCACGCTCACACCCAGCCGAAGCTTCAGCTCCGAGCGGTTGAGGCCGAACGCCTCGACGCGGATGCGCACCCAGCCGTCCCTTTCGGGCGGGAGCGGGAGCGTGGTCAGTCGCAGGTTGTCCACGGGGCCGGGGGCGGAGAGCCGTACGGCACGCATGGAGGTGGGCGAGGACGTCATGGGCCCGCCTTCTTCCCAAGTAGGGGTAGGAGAGTCGGTCAGCGGTGGTCAACATGCGGCCGCTGCGGTTTCATTCCCGAGTCGCCCCGGGTTTCCTCCTGTTGAGATTCACCGTCGTCCGCCGACCGCCCTGGCCCTGTATTCGAAATGGACCGCATATCCAGTTGGGCGCGCCAGCGCATAATCGCCCAGATCTCTGGAAACATAACCCAGGAGAGGGCCTTTGAGTGGCACTCGGGAGAGTGGTGGTTGTGGGCCGCGCAGTGCAGGCTGCGGCGTCAACTCTCCAGGTGAAGGAGAGCACATGGGGATCGGTAATCAACTCAGAGAGTGGGCGGAACGCAACGTTGGTGCTGCCGAGAGCGATGACGCGGTCGTCGTCAAAACCACGCGGTATCTGCGGCTGTCAATGATCGTGCTGGTGATCGGCCTCGCCGCAGCGATCCTCACCGAGTACTCGAAGTCTCACCTGAAGGGCGGCGGCAGTGGGCACTGCTGGCAGCCTTCGATCAGCGCGTACTACTACACACCTGTGCAGTTGGTCTTCGTCGGTGCCCTGGTCGCGATCGGCATCACTCTCATCGTGCTGAAGGGCAGCACCGAACTCGAGGACGTCTTCCTGAACTTCGCGGGAATCCTCGCGCCGGTGGTCGCCTTCGTTCCGACGCCGAATGTCGGTGAGTGCGGGTCGGTCCTCACCGACACCGCCAACCGGGGTGTCAACATCAGCAACAACGTCACCGCGCTGCTCATCATGGCCGGTGTCGCGCTCGCGGTCCTGGCCCTGCTGAAGTGGTTGGACCAACCGGCGACCAGCCCTCCGGGATTGAAGGCGCCCAAGGATGAGGCGTTGGCGCACCGGATCGCCATGGTTGGCTATGTCGCGGTGGGGGCTCTCTACATCGCAGCACTGGCCCTCTTCCTGCTCAACCGCCCATTGTTCAACGCCAAAGCGCACTGGGGTGCCGCGATCACGATGTTCGCGTTCATCATCCTTGCGGTGATCAACAATGCAATCAACTTCTATTTCACACGGAAGCAAGTTGAGGCAGAGCGGGCGGCAAACAGTACGGCCGACGGCTCCAAGGCCGCAAAACCACTCAACCGCTACGCGGTGATCGCGGCCTTGATGGTCGCCACACCGTTCGCGGTGGTGCCCTGGGCCGGCGACTACAAAGCGATCTGGCTCGAGGCAATTCTGATCACACTGTTCACGGCCTTCTGGGTGATTCAAACCCAGGAGCTGTGGAATCACGGACTGCGCACTCCGGAAGGCGTCCTCGCCACTCTTCAAGAGCCGCAAGGCGCCCCACGAAACGACATCCCCGGGCCGGATCACGCACCTTGATCGGTCACACTGAGCGCCGTATGGGCGGCGGTCAGGACTTCCGTACGTACTCCGCCGGTTCTGCGTCCGCCGCCATGCTGTACAGCAGCAGATGGCCGTCGCGGCCGACCGTGAGAAAGACCGAGTCGGGCTGACGGCAGCCCTTGCCCGACTGAGCCGTGTACATCGCCGGACTGAGCGCCAGCACCGGGGACACCGCACCGATGACGAAGGTGCTGTCGCAGTACTGCTCCGTGCCGTCATCCATGCCCGCCGTGACCGACATCCGCACCAGGCGGCCACCGATCGGACCCTGAGCGATCCGGATCAACTCCTTCTCCCGATAGGTCTCGTTGGCCGGCACCCAGGTGCCGACGTACTGGTCCGGCACCGCGTCCCGGCCCCCGGCCGACCGGTAGAAATCGGCCGTCAGGCCCCCGGACTTCCACACCAGTACGTCCCGCGACCGCACCTTGAGGGTCTGCTCGGAGAGCGGCGTGCAGCTTCCCTGCGGCACCCTCGCGGTCACCTGGCCCTTGCCGACGACCAGTGTGTCGGCGTCCGCGGAGAGCAGCTTGCTGCGCCCTGTGCACTGCGCATCTCCGTCGGTGTCGATGTACGCGGCGGCCTTGTCGCCCGTCGTGCCCGGTGAGATCTCCAGCCGCAGCACCCGCTTCGGCAAGTCGGAATCGCCCTCGACCACGCCTTCCCAGGCGCCGACGAACTCGTCCGGGACGCCCGGCTCGGCGCTCGGCGACGCCGAGTTCGAGACCGCCGCGGGTGCGCCGCCCGTCGCGGGGTCCTTCTCACCGTCGTCATGCAGCGCCAGCACCGTACCCGTGGCCACCGCGGCGAGCGCCACCGCTGTGGCGAGGGCCGGCCACCGCCGCCGCGTGGACCGCGTCGGCGTCGGCGAGCCCTGAGGCGGCGTCTCCGCCGTGAGCATCCGGGCGGCGAGCCGGCCGAGTTCGGCCAGCAACTCCGCAGGCAGCCAAGGGCCGTCCGTGTCGGTGCCGGTGTGGACAGCGAGCTGCTCGGCCGTGGGCCGCCGCTGCGGGTCCTTGGCGAGACAGGCGGCAACCAGACCGGTGAGCGTCTGTGGTACCCCGGTGAGGTCCGGCTCCTCCTCGGCGATACGGAACATCAGCGCGTGCAGCCCCAGTTCGGGGGAGCCGAAAGGCAGCCGCCCCGTCGCCGCGTACACCAGCACGGAGCCGAGGCTGAACATGTCCGCGGCCGGCGTCACCCGTTGTCCGCGCACCTGCTCCGGCGACATGAAACCGGGCGAGCCGAGCACGACCCCGGTGGACGTACGCAGACTGCCCGCGACGGTGTCCAGCGCCCGGGCGATACCGAAGTCGATGATGCGCGGCCCGTCGACGGTCAGCAGGATGTTCGACGGTTTGAGGTCACGGTGCACCAGGCCCGCGCCGTGGATGGCGCGCAGCGCACGGGCGAGCCGCCCGGCCAAGGCATGCACTGTGGCCTCGGGCAGTGGCCCGTAGC
Organism: Streptomyces sp. SAS_270; assembly: GCF_052543295.1. Classification (NCBI taxonomy): domain Bacteria; kingdom Bacillati; phylum Actinomycetota; class Actinomycetes; order Kitasatosporales; family Streptomycetaceae; genus Streptomyces; species Streptomyces sp. SAS_270. Next base: position 76,642 of record NZ_JBMNDS010000040.1, on the reverse strand, counting down.
CCGACTCGACGACCTGCTGCAGTGAAGGTCCAGGCACGTACTCGGTGGCCACCCAGGGGGCTACGGCCTCGGTGTCGGCGCCCAGCACCGGCGCCGTCCACTCACCGCCCACCCGGTGCAGCGCGGCGACCTCCTGACGGAACCGGGCCCGGAACTCGGGGACTTCGGCCAATTCGGCCTTGACCACCTTCACCGCGGCAGCCCGCCCGCCCGCGGAACGTCCCAGGAAGACCTGGCCCATACCGCCGACGCCCAGCCTGCCGATCAGGGTGAAGTCCCCCATCCGCCGTGGATCCCCCAGCTCCAGGACCTGCATCCGTGCCCCGCTCTCCCCGTGTGCATCAGCTCGACCTGCGCGGCGGCGACATTACCGGTTCGAACAGAGGTGGCAGTACATGCAGTCGTACCATCGCCTCCATGACGATCGACGTCCTCGCCGAAGACCTCCAACCAGGCGACCTACTTGAGCTCTCGACCGAGTCCGGTACCCAAATCCTGCGGCTGACTGCTGTGGAACGGCGCACCCACGGCATCAAGTTCATGGGGCGCAACCACGACGGCACCCTCTACTCCAGCGGCATGAAGTACGGCCAGCCGGCGCGGTGCGTTCGGCAGTAGACCTTCCCCATGTCAAGCCGTGTGCTTATGGAGCACGCTGAGGTAGAAGCGGTCATGATCGGGTACGTGGGCGTCGCGACCAGGCGTGCCGAACACCGCGCAGACGTTCGCGGGTTGGGTGAGGATGCTGGATTGCTCTCCGAACGTGAGACGGTCGTTGACGTCGTGGCGGCAACCGGCGCCATCAAGGCCGGAGATCAGGTCTTCTCGAAGCACCGCGGACGGGTAGGACTCGGAGTCCGGCAAGACCAGGGGCGGCAACTTGGCCGTCGCGCCCGGCCGCAGACTGATCCAGATTCCGCTCACGAGGCGTTGGGTGATGACCAGCTCCAGGCCGTTCCAGGCATAGGGGTAGCCGTCAATGTCCGGGATCATGCGGATGGCGGGGTGCGGGCGCCCTGGGCCCAGGAGGTCCTCGGCCTCGGTGAGAGGCATACCGCAGTGAAGGGGGCCTATGCGGCCGGTCCGGGCGAAGTCGACGAGCACGTTCATCAAGGTCACGACGGTGACTCTGGCATCTCCTCGGGGCGGCCCACACCTGGATAATGCTCAACGGCTCGGTTGTCCTTCGCCGCACACGGTGCGCGTCCCGGGCCCGCCAGGAAGTGCTGGATCCGCGGCCTGAGGCAACAGGCGTCAAACCAGTTCGGGTTGCGGTTCCGGTTGCTGCGCGGGTGCGCTCTTCGGTCGGCGCGGTTCGGCGGTCCGCAGGTAGCCGCTGACCACTGATGCCATCGCCAGAATGAGAAGTGGTCCGAACACCCAGGGGTGTTGGGCCATGCGCATCGGCAGATAGCGGTATGCCAGCAGGAGCGCGGCGAAGACCGTTGTCCCGTAGGCGACCACCTGGATTTGCGGCCGGTCCCAGCCCCGGTCGAGCGCACGCAGCGCTGCCTCGATCGTGAAGGCGAACACCACGCCGGCGATGATGTCCGCGCCGTAGTGGTAGCCGAATCCCAGTGTTGCGCCGAGCGTGGCGATCAGCCAGAAGGTGCCCCCGTAACGCAGAATCCGTGGGGCCCTGCGGGAGTGGATGAAGATCGCGGTAGCCCACGCCGTGTGCAGGCTGGGCATGCAGTTGCGGGGGGTGATCTCGTCGAACGGCATCGGGTGCGGGGTGTGGATCGGCGGGGGTGTGTGCGGCCACAGGTCGGCCAGTGCCCAGTGTCCGCCGCCGGTATCGAAGGCGCCGGCGCCGTAGACGAAGATCGGCCCGACCACCGGGAAGATCATGTAGATAGCCGGCCCGAGGAGGCCGATCACCAGAAATGTGCGCACCAGATGATGGCCCGGAAAGCGACGCTCGACGGCCACGTTGCGCAGCTGGTACAGCGCGACGATGACCGCGGCCACCCCGATCTGGATGTAGACGTAGTCGAGAACATGGGCGCCGATCGGGCCGGTGGCCGCGATGATCCGGCCTGCCAGCCACGACGGGTTGCCCAGCGCGTGATCGGCGGTTGCCACGTACTGGTCGAGCACCATCGGGCGGGTCTTCGAGGTGATGAGCAGCCAGATATCACCGATCTTGCGGCCGGTCACCAGCAACAGGCCCAGTCCGACGCCCTTCAGCAACAGGACGCGTTCTGGGCCGGTGCGGCGCGTGACGGCAATGACCGCGCAACCCAGAATCACCCACAACGCGCCATTGCCGAAGTTCATCCTGGCGTCGAGCGCCCACCGCACCAGGAAGAAGACGAGGTCGATGCCGATCGCGGCACCAGCCGCGATGCACCGTTGCCGCCAGGTGAACACCACCATCATCAATGCCATGCCTGCGTACAGCAGTGGCCCCGACTTCGGGGCGAAGATCACCTCTCGCGTTTGGTTGGTGATCGGCCCCGGCACGCCGTAGCGACGCGCGGCGATCTCCAGTGCGATGAGGAATCCGAGGGCCGCCACACCCACCGCGGTCCACAGGATCACCCGTGGCTGACGCCACACGGCGACCACCGTTGTGCGGTTTATTCGCGCAAACACCCGCGATGCTATAGGTATCAATTCTTTCGACCGATTTATTGGATTGTTGGGCGACCGTTCATGAGTGCGATCATGTTAGCCGAGCGGAGCGGTGGGTTTCACTGTCCGGGAGGTCGCGAAAGCGGGCCGGTCGGGCCGACCGCTGTGACCGACACCGGAGCCTTCCCTCGCCCTTGGGCCTGCCCTCCGCCGACCCGGTTCCATGGCCACCGTGGACGGTTCGAGGCCCGTCGTCAACTGCCCGCGGGGCATGCCTCGGAGCAGATCATGTACGGATATGCCGGGTCTATTGTCATCCCCTCCACCCGCGCGCATGCTGTGTCGCACCGCCTCGCCCTACGGGGCGACCCGGGGCTGGGGCAGGGGCAGGGAAGCAGGCGTACGGCGGCCTGAACGCGCCGTCTGCACAGGACGCGCAGTCGGCCGTACGCGATTCGCCACAAGACGCGATGGAACGCGCAGTCGGTCGTACCCGCACGCGCCATGGGGCGTGGCCTCCCGCCATGAGCAAGGACCGGGCACCAACCGATGTGGAGTGGAAATCGCAAGGGGGAGATCGTGGCGGCTGACAGGCACTTACCCGTGCACGGGGGAATCGTCGTGGCACCGGATCCGGCCGAGCCTGGCGCTGCGGCGCCCGAAACGGGTCGCATCGTCCAGCAGTTCGGCCGCGTCGGCATCCTGGAGGCGGCGCCCGGCCAGAGCGACCCGGGTGGCAAAGGCGTGGTGCGCGCCAGCGCCGCCGACCTCACCGAGGCCGACCTGACAGGGCTGTCGGAGGCCGAACATCTGGCAGTCGAGGCACTGCGGATACGGGAGTCGGCGGCCTTCCGGACCGCGAAACAACAACGTTCCCGGGACGGTGAGTCCTGGGACCTGGGCGACTGTGTCGGGCGGATCGCCCCAACGGAGGCCGGACTTACGGCGGCTGCGGTGTCGGGGCCCACCAGCGCTCGACTCGAAGGCAGCGTCGCGCTGGGAATCGTCTTCGTCAGCGGACCTGGCGAACTGGCCATCTCCGCGGCCGAGAAGACCAAGATCCTCGCGGAGATCCAGGAAGGGATCGGCTGGTACGTCTCCGTCGCACCGGCCACTGTCAGCCTGTTCTTCGCGATGAGCCCCGAGACCGTCGACCTCGACCTGCCCAAGGCCGACCTCGATCTGGACGATCGGGAGAAGTACTGGCTGGACCCCGCCCTGAAATACCTCCAGACACAGACGGTCCTGGAGTACGTGAACGGCCTGCGCACCACGCATGCCACGGAATGGGCCTACTGCGCCTTCTTCACCAAGTACCCGCTCAGGCATCCCGGGTACGCCATGCTGGGCGGCCCCTATCTGGTGATGGACACCTCGGGGAGCACCTGGGGACCGGACAACATCGACCGCGTCTTCGCCCATGAGACCGGGCACATCTTCGGCTGCCCCGACGAGTACGAGAGTGCTCCGTGCGCCTGCGGCCAGCTGTTCGGGCGGTTCAAGGTACCGAACGGGAACTGCGAGACACGCGCGGTGGGGCGCGGCACCCCGTGCGTCATGAAGGCGAACACCTTCCAACTCTGCGACTACACCCCGAGCCATCTGGGCTGGTCGGTCCAGGGTCCGCTGCTCAACCACAACAGCCTCCAGGTGGCCGACATCGCCAATGCCGGCCGGGGCGACGGGACGACGGCCCTGCAGTGGCCGTATGCCGCCGGCAGCAACCAACGATTCCATCTGCAGGCCGTCGGCCACGGTGAACTCCGCGTGACGGCGGACCACTCCGGAAAGGTACTCACCGTCTCGGGCGGGTCCACGCTGGAGGGCGCGGACGTCGTGCAGTGGGTCTGGGGCAACCGGGATCACCAGCGCTTCACCCTGGAGGACGTCGGCGGGGGTGTGTACGCGCTCAAGGCCAAGCACTCCGGCATGGTGCTCGACGTCGCCGCCCCGTATGGCAGGCAAGGCAGCAGGCTGGTCCAGTCGACGTACACCGGACAGGCCCACCAGCAGTGGACGTACCGGGGCCAATGGATCATGGCGCTGCACTCCGGCAAGGTCATGGACGTGCGTGGCGGCAGCGTGAACGACGGGACGCCGATCATCCAGTTCTCGCCGGGTGTGGGGGACAACCAGTTGTTCCTGGTGGAAGAGCTGGAGGGCGGCTACGTGCGGCTGGTGGCCGCGCACTGCGGCAAGGTGCTCGACGTGACAGGCGGTTCACAGGCCAACGGGGCCGAACTCATCCTGTGGCCGTGGGGCGGCGGCGACAACCAGAGGTTCAAGATCGTTCCCGTTTCGGACGACCACGTACGTATCGTCGCCAAGCACTCCGGCAAGGTACTTGATGTCCGGGGCTCGTCGGTCGACGACGGTGTCCCGGTCGTCCAGTGGGACTGGAACCTGGGCGCCAACCAGCGCTGGAAGCTGCTGTGAGCCGAGTCCGCCGGGCCGTTCTCGGCCCGGCGGTTCCCGCCCGGCCGTCATGAAGGTGATCGAGAACGCAGGAAGTGCCTCTGCGCTGGAACGACAGGACGTGCTGAGCGTCCTGTACGTGGCAGCGGAAGAGGCACTTCCCGGGTGAACAACAGTTGCGGCGGGTCACGTCCGCGTATCCGCATCGCGGGCGGCGGTCGTGGGGGCGATCAACTGTTTGGTGTTGTGGTCAGAAGCTACGGACAGCGCTTCTCCGTGTGGTCAGTCAAGGCAGGATCTCGATGTACCCGTCGGTTCCGTGCACGCGGATCCGCTGGCCGTCCCGGATCAGCCGGGTGGCCTGCTCCACTCCTACGACGGCAGGCAAGCCGTACTCCCGGGCGATCACCGCTCCATGGGTCATCAGGCCGCCCACCTCGGTCACCAGCCCCGCGACTGCGACGAACAGTGGCGACCAGCTGGGGTCCGTGAAGGTCGTGACCAGGATGTCGCCCGCTTCGAGATCGGCGTCAGCCATGTCGAGGATGACGCGGGCCCTTCCCTCGATGGTCCCGGCGGATACCGGCAGGCCGACCAGGGCGCCGGCCGGCACGTCGTCGCGCCGGTACGCCCCGGTGAGCGCTTCGCCGTCCGAAGTGAGGACCCGGGGCGGTGTGAGCGCCTGGTACGTCCGGAACGCGTCCTTGCGCCGCTGGATGAGCCCGCCGTCCAACTCGTTGGAGCGCACGACGTCGTGGAGTTCCTGGAACGTGAGGTAGAAGATGTCCTCCTTCTCAGGAAGCACCCCTGCCTGCACGAGGCGTTCGGCCTCCCCCAGCAGGGCCTGCTTGTAGACGAAGTAGCGGCTGATGATGCCGTACTTCGGGTACTCCCGGTACCCGATGAAGGTTCGGACCTGGTCGATCATCCGCTTGGTCTCGTCGGCCTTCCGGTCCCCGTCCGGCAGGGCCCGCAGGCGTGACAGCACGTCCTGCTCCTTCTGCTGCGCCTTCTGCCGCCCCTGCTCGAAGCGCCGCTCGGCGGCGCCCGGCTCGAAGTTCCTGACGTTGTCGAGGATCACGGGCACGAGCGTGGTGGGACGCTCGCTCCAACGGGGCCTCGTGATGTCGATCTCGCCGACGCAGCGCATGCCGTACTGGTCGAGGTAGGCCTCGATGGCATCGCGCGCTTCGGTCCCGCCCGCGAACTTCGCCAGCTCGTCCAGGAAGCCCTCGTCATCGACGCCCTGGAGGAACTCCACCACCTCCGGATGGGCCCGGATCACATCCGCGACGTCGAGGAGCGCCAGTCCCATCTCCGAGGTGACGTTGTCGGGGGCGGACAGGGTGAGCGTGTCAGCCGCGTTCTTCTCGCCCAGCCACTCCTGCAACTTGTCGTTGAGCCACCACGTGGCCTCCATCCCCGTCATGATCGCCTGAATGCTCAGCGGATCGCTGAGCACCCGCTTGTGCTCCTCGAAGGCCTCCAGCAGAGAGTCGAACAGGGCAGGTCCGGTCTTCGTCCGGATGTCGCGCTCCAGGGCGGCGATGGACGTCCGGCTGCGCTCGATCAGCTCGGGGACGCTCGCCGGATCGGGCTCGGTCGGGGCGGACGCCCGGCGACCCGGCGGCCCGCCGGGAGCCGCGTCGGGGAGCGACGGGACGAAATCGCCGCCGTCGAGGACGGTCTCCAGAGCGTCCCTGACCAGCGGATCGCCCTTCCCTATGAGGTCCAGGAGGCCGGCGCGGCTCGCGGGCGAGGCCAGGCGGCTGGTGACGTCGACGAACAGCCTCCCGCCGGCCTCGTGCATCGCCACCATGGCCGTCAGCTGCCACATCGAGAACCCCAGCGGCTTCATGGCGTCGGTCATCATCTGCTGATGGCCCACGGAGACGTAGACGTGATTCTCCTGATCGTCGGCCACGGGGATGGGGTACAGCGTCGTGATCGGCCGGCTCTGAACGATCTGGAAGCCATCGTCGACCAGGCACCATTCGATGTCCTGTGGGCAGCCGAAGTGCTCTTCGATCCGCCGCCCGAGCTGTACGAGCCGCAGGGCCTGCGCATCCGTCAGCGCCGGCTCCTCCTGCCGCTGCGAGTCGATCGCCACTTGCTGCGTGCCGCCCGCGGGCAGGGCGTGAATGGCACGCTGTTTCGCGGCGATCGTCTTGGCGACGACTTCGCCGTCTCGCACCTTGAGGACGTCCGGATTGACCAGGCCGGAGACCAGGGCCTCGCCGAGGCCGAAGCCGGCGTCCACGGTGGCGACCTTCCGGTTGCCCGTCACGGGGTCGGCCGTGAACAGGATGCCCGACGCATGCGGGAAGACCATCTGCTGCACGACCACGGCCATGTGGACCGTACGGTGGTCGATGCCGTTCCTCCGGCGGTACGTCACGGCCCGCTCGGTGAACAGCGAGGCCCAGCACCGGCTGATGTGCTGCAGGATCGATGCCTGCCCCACGACGTTCAGGTACGTGTCCTGCTGGCCCGCGAAGGAGGCCGTGGGCAGGTCCTCTGCCGTCGCGCTGGACCGCACGGCGTAGGCGGCTTGCTCACCGTGCCGGGCGAGCGCGCCGGTGATCGCCGCCACGAGATCGCCCGGGATGGCGGCCTCTTCGATGATCCGGCGAATCCGCGCGCTGAGCGTGCGGATCGCCTCCTGGTCGTCCGGGTTCACGCGCGACAGCTGATCGAGCCGATCGTCGATCGACGGCACCTGCGCCATGACCCGTTGGAAGGCAGCCGTCGTCACGCAAAAACCGGCCGGCACACGGACGCCGTCGATCCGCGACAGCCCACCCAGGTGCGCGCCCTTGCCGCCGACGACCGCGAGCTGCGTCTGGTCAACATCTTGAAGACCCACCACGTACGGCTCACTCATCGCGACACCTCCGTGGCAGCCGCGCTCAGTTGCCCTGCACCGGCCGTTCGGATCACCGACGCCTCCCGTCCTGTCGAACCCCTTGTCAGACACATCCTCATCGCCGGTTGCCTTCCCATCGAGGAGCCGGCCGGCGCGCTCTCCCGCGCGTCCGTCCCGAACGCACGCATGCGCGCTGCCGGTCCCACCACTGGTTCGACGTCATCGCGTCCCTCGTACGTCGACAACAACACAAGCACCTCGTGCCCTCATTTCCGCAGGTTGTGGCATCGGCCGACGATTGTGCGCCCTGACCCGGGCCTTGCGGCAAGCCCCCCAGCGCGCTATAAGTTGCAAAGGGTAAGGAGAGCTCTCTCCTTGCCCTTGCCTTTTGCCGTCCAAGGGACTGACAACCTTCCGGCTACCGAGGTCGGCGCGAAACGCCGCGTCCTTGAGGGCACAAAGTATCCCGGTCCGTCCGGGACTTGAGCCTGCATCCGCCGGGACCTGGACCTCATGACGCTCACTTGCTGCGCACGGGAGAGTCAACGGACGCCGGCCGACAGCAGCCGCACTGATGCGCGTGGCGACTGCCGAAGCGGGCCGCTTCACGGGTTACGGCAGCAGGAGACGCTCTGCGTTTCCCTCTGCGCCGTGGCCGCGAGGCGGGCCGGTGGGCCGGCAGCCAGCCCAGGACCAAGGACACAAGGAGAAGCTCTCATGGCAGTGGCCAATGCGGTGGAACTGTCCGGATACATTACGGCGATGGCGGCGTCGGCTCGGGTCGCACAAGCGGTGCTGTCGGCAGGCACGGATCCGATGACGGTGCGTGAGTTCAAGTTCAAGGTGAACATCAGCGCCGACTTCAACATCAACAGCCAGACGGATGTCGGGCTCAACATCTGGGTTCTGTCCATCAAGGAGAAGCTGACGGTCGACTACAAGAGCCACTGGGGCCTGGAAGTCGACTGCACCATCGTCCCGACCTTCGAAACGGTCTGATCGGGGGCCTGTTGTGGCTTCAGAGTTCCTTCCGCTCGATCAGGTGATCGAGATCGTGCACAGTGCGGTGCTGTCAGCCGGCGGACGTCTCGATCAACGGCCGGGCAGCACTCCGTTCGTGCTCGGGGAATGCAGTGCTGCGCTGTCCCTGGAGCTGCGCACCGACGGGCGGCGGGCTTTGGCGCGCTTCCCCGCCATCGAGGAGAAGGTTCCCCCCGAGTACGTGTCGCAGATCAAGCTCACCTTTCGAGCCGGTCTGCGCCTCGAAGACGGCTGACGGAAGCAGAAAGCGGGCATGACGGTGCAGATACTCCTGGTGGGACTGCGCGGGCCAGGCGGATTCCTGCGCGCCGACAGCGTTCCCCTGAGCGACAGCGACGCTCAGCAGCAGCTGACGGCTGTGGCAGAGGCCAAGAAGGCCGGTCCCGACACGATGTTGCAACTTCCGTGGCTGGTCGTCGCATCGGGTGATGTCGTCTTCGGGCGCCTGGTCCCGATGGGTGGCCCCTGACGGCACAAGCAGTGCATGGTGCCCGGCTGTTGAGGCCGGGCACCATCCTGGAACCGTAGAGCCGCGCAGGTGCCGACGCCCTCGATCGACCGTGTCGCCGACGGGGAGTCACACCGGGGCCGGCAGGTCCATGAGCGCGAGTCGGGCCGGGTCGACCACGGCGGTGATCTCGGTGATGAGGCCGTCGGCGACGGTGAAGGTGAGGAGGGACAGCGGAGTGCCGTCTTCCCTCCAGGAGACCACGCCGGGGCGGCCGTTGACGATCGCCGCATGCCCTCGTGCCGAGCTGCCGGCCAAGCGCGCGCGGGTGGCGACTTCAGTGGCACCGAGCGTGACGAACCTGCCGTTCGGAGCGTGGACGGTGAACTTCACCTCGGGATGGAGAACCTGCAGCAGCTGCTCGAACCGGCCGTCGCGTGCCGCGGCCAGGAAGGCCTGGACCACCTCGCGTTGGTGCCGTCCGGCGCTTGCCGGCTGCTGGGCGGCTTGCAGCTTCCTGCGGGCACGGCTGGCGAGCATTTTGGTCGCGTCTGCGGACTTGCCGATGATGGGGCCGATCTCGCCAAAGGGCACGGCGAACACGTCGTGCAGCACGAACGCCAGTCGTTCGTCAGGGCGCAGCGAGTCGAGGACCGTGAGGAGCGCGAGGCCGAGGGAGTCCCCCAGTGCCACAAGGTCTTCCGGAGCAGGGGCGTCGTCGAGCGTCACGGTGAATTCGGGTAGCCGATCCTCGAAGGAGACTTCTGGGCGCGTCCGGCCCGAGCGCAGTACATCGAGGCTGATGCGCCCGACCACGGTCGTCAGCCAGCCGCCGAGGTTGTCGATGGTGTCGGTGTCCTGGCGGGAGAGACGCAACCACGCCTCCTGGACCACGTCTTCCGCGTCGGCATGAGACCCGAGCATGCGGTAGGCGACGGCGCGGAGCCGGTCGCGGTGGGACTCGAAGGCATCGGCGATCGGGACCGCGGGATGCGAACCGGGCATGTTGTTACCTCTCTGGAAGCTGCTCCGTCATAGGGATGACGCGCACAGGCGCCGCAACGTAACCCGATGAAGGAGAGCACTCCCCCATGGAAAACCGGCTCAAGAACAAGAACCCGAACAACCCCGACGTATGGACCGGGCTCCAGCACCTCCACAAGGCGATCGCCGCCGGGGGCGTCGACCCGAAGCTGCTCGCGCTGGTCCACCTGCGAGCCAGCCAGATCAACGGCTGCTCGGCGTGCGTCTACGCCAGTGCCGCGGGGGGAAAGAAGGCCGGTGACACCGACGAGCGGCTGCACAACGTGGCGGCATGGCGCGAGGCGCCGTTCTACACCGATGCGGAGCGCGCGGCACTGGCGCTGGCCGAGGCCGCCACCCGGTTGCAGGATGGCGCGCAGGGCGTCACCGACGAGATCTGGGAAGAGGTCAACGCCCATTTCACCGAGGAGCAGATCGGCGCGATCAACCTGGAGATCGCACTGACCAACTTCTTCAACCGGATCAACCGCACCATCAAGGAACCGGCCGGCAAGACCTGGGGCTGAGCCCGGCGCGGTAGCCATCGTCGGGGCCCCGGTCACGGAAGCGCCGTGACCGGGGCCCCGGGATCACCTACCGGGGATGGCGCCGACCGGCGCTAGTTCCGGTACCGGAACACGATCCGGCCGCGCGTCAGGTCGTAGGGCGGGAGCTCAACCAGCACCCGGTCTTCCAGCATGATCTTGATGTAGTTCTTGCGGATCTTCCCGCTGATGTGCGCGAGGACTTGGTGGCCGTTCTCGAGCTCCACGGTGAACATGGCGCTGCGCAGGCACTCGACGACCTTGCCCTCGACTTCGATGACGTTCTTGGACTTCGTCATCGCACCAGCTCCAGGTTGCTGCTCGCCGGCTGGGCGCCGAGGCCCTCGAACAGCGCCGAGGCCGCTTGGTTGGACTCTTGGACTTCGGCCCAGGCCGCGGCGAACCCGGAGCGGTGCAGCGTCCCCAGCGCGTGGCCGAGCAGCGCCCGCGCGATGCCGCGGCGCTGCTCGCCGGCGCGGACCGCGACCAGCCCGACGCGCGGCCGGTTCACCGTCACCACCCGGATCAGACCCAGGTAGCGGTCCGCTGCCGCGGCCACCGCGTACTTCGACGGATCGACGATGGTGTCGCCTTCAGGGAGGCGAATCACCTCCGCAGGCATCGACTGCCACCCGACGGTCGCCCCTACTTCGTCACGGATCGCGCGGTCCACCGCCCGCAGCAGGCCCTCGTCCGCCTGACCGGCGGGAACGATCGTCACCCCTGAAGGTGGCAGGGCTTCGTCGAGCCCGGTGACCCGCGGGTCGGTCGGCACGACGTACTCCCACTCGCGGCGCCGGATCGTGAACCCGGCTCGCCGCCAGCCGGCCGTCAACTCGACGTCGGCTTCGTCGACCAGCGTGTACAGCGGCGCCGGCAGTTCCGCCGACATCGCCTCGGCGAGCCGGTCGAAGACGGCGTCGTGCCAGGCGTCGATGCTCACGAACAACCGTCCGTCGGGCCGGTGCTCCGCATGCCCGCGACCGACCACCAAGTCATCGTCCAGCGCATGCCATTGCCTGTCGGCGACGCGCGTGATCATCACCGCGTTGTCGCTCAGGCCAGATGTGAAAGGTTTTGTGTTCATCGGAGTCCCCTTCCGGGAGTGCCTCGATCTCAGGCGCTCCTGGCGACACCGAACGTCAGCCGTCGGACCGTGACGGATCGAGGGAGCACCCACGGGTAACTGTGTTCACGGGGGCTCACCTCCATACGACGACTTCACGGTCCATCAGGACCGTAGCAGCGGGGCACAGCCTCGCTCAAACCCTTTCACCGACCGCTCGGCGAGCACCGGGACATCGAGATTCATACGCACGTCTTATACGTATGTCTTGCACAAGCGTATAGATCTCATCTACGGTAAACCCATGAACACCGACACCCCCAAGCGCTCCGCGCTCACCATCAACGGCCGCACCCTCTCCTTCGTGGACTTCGGCGGCGCGGGCCTCCCGCTGATCGCGCTGCACGGACACATGTCCGAGGGCATGTCGTACGCCGATCTCGCCGGCCGCCTCGCCCCGGACTGGCGGCTCATAGCCCCCGACCAGCGCGGCCACGGCGCCTCCGACCGGGCAGCTGACTACAGCCGCGAGGGATACGTCGCCGACGTGGAAGCCCTCATGAACCACCTGGGCCTGGAGCGGGCGGTCCTTCTCGGCCACTCGCTCGGCGCGATCAACGCCTACCAGTTCGCCGCCCGCCACCCCGAGCGCGTGACCGCGCTGATCAACGCCGAGGGTTGCGCCGAACTCGGCCTGGACGGCACCAATCCACTGGCCTTCGTCCTGAACCTGCCGGACACCACCGCCATCAGCCGAGAAGCGTTCGTGGCGCAGCTCGGCCCCTTCGCCCCCTACCTCGAGTCCGCCGTCCACGAGCGGCCGGACGGCACCTGGGGCCTGCACTTCCGCCCCCAGGACATCTACGACTCCGAGGACAAGGTGCACGGCGACCACTGGGCCGACTGGACCGGTTCCGCATGCCCGGCGCTGCTGGTGCGCGGCACCAAGGGCGGTGTGCTGTCGGCGGAGCAGGCTGAACAGATGACCGCCCGACGACCCGGCACCCGCCTCGTCGAGCTGGAGACGGACCACTTCGTCCACGCCAACGACCCCGCCGGCTTCGCGAACGCGGTCCGCAGCTTCCTTACCGCGGTCTAGCCCGGCTCCCTCGGGCAGCTTTCAGTCGAGCTGCTCGGCCAGTCCGACGAGGATGCCCTCGGGACCGCGGACGTAACAGAGCAGATAGCTGCTTTCGAACTGCTGCACCTCGCCGACGAGTTCGGCGCCATGGGTTTGGAGGCGGGCAAGGACGTCCTCGATGTTGTCGACGGCGAACATGATGCGCCGAATTCCCAACGTGTTCGTCGGTGCGTTTGCCGGCTCGGCGCTGATCGCCTTCGGCGTATGGAACTTCGTCAGCTCAAGCCGGCTGTGGCCGTCCGGGGTCCTCATCATCGCGAGGTCCTGTCGGGCGCCGTCGAGCCCGATGACACGGTCCACCCAGCGTCCCTCGATCGGCATCCTGCCCTCCAGTTCCATCCCGAGTTCGACGAAGAACGCAATGGCAGCGTCAAGGTCGTCGACAACGATGAGGACGTTGTCCATCCGCCGGATCGTCATGCTGGGTCTCCTTGGTGGGGTACGGCCACGGTGGCCGCATCCTCTCCCAAGACGGAGCCCCCATGCCGTCCCAACGGCTTGACCGACCGCATGGGGAAGATGCGGCGCCGTCTGTCGCCTGCTGGTCACACGAGGTGATGAGCCGCCGAAGGCGCCATCAGCGTGATGTACGGCCGTGGCCGCAACCGAAGCGGCACCAGGGGGACTCTCGACCAGTACACAACTCGCCTGCGAGGAGACAGAGATGACCCCCTGGAGCAACGAGACCCTCAGTTCCTGCGCCTTCGTCGACCCCTACGCCGTAACTCCCAGTGACACCGCGTGGCCGACTCCGGCCGAGCCCGTCGATGACATCGACTACTTCCTGCCGCCGCCCAACCCCGCCCACCGCCTCAGCTACACCCTCGACCCGCACGACCGGCAACGCCTCGACCTGCATGCGGCACTCACCGCCGCCGGTATCCCCCCGATGCCCGAGGACCGCGCCGTCATCGACCAGCTCAGCGCTCTGCCCGCAGGCGTCCACCACGTCCTCCAGCGCTGGCTGCACCACACCCTGTGAACCCGGCAGAGCGAAGCGGAGCAGATACCGGAGGGGCCGTGCGTGCGGGCCATCCGGGCGAGGCCCCGGGGCCCGTGCGGCATGGTGCCCAGGGCCGCGGCGCCGTGCGGCTGATGCTGATGCCTCCCCCGCAGGAGAGGCCCGTGAGTGAAACCCAGCTCCCGAGTGACCCCGAGGCCGGCCGTCGCAGCGGACGATGACCTTCCCACTCCCGGGGTCACCGGCATCGGACTCGCCGCAGTGCTCACATTCGCGCTCGCCCAGGGCTCGTGGCAGTGGTTCGCCACGTTCATCGGGGTGACGCTCCTTGCGGTGATCCTCGCCTTCCAGCGACGGCCGGAGTGGACGCCGGACATCCGCTCGTCGTACATGCGCGGCCTGGTCGCGTACGCGCTGGTCGTGGGCCTGTGCGTGGCGATCGCACTCGCGCCCCTGCTGCAGCGCCAGGCCTGGCTGTTTCCGATGCCGGGCACGCGCAGGGAGTGCGAGCTGACAGGCAGGTACGAGGCCCTCCACGTGAAGGCCGCGCTGGGGAACCTGGCCGGCGGTGACGGTGCTGCCCTGGCGTTCACGCAGGACGACCACGCCCGCAAGGCCGTTGCCGAGTGCCTGGCGGCCACGACGACTCTGTGGCTGCCCCTGTACGGGTTGGGGGCGGCGGTGCTGGTGGGGGCCGTTGCGTGGTTCCGCGACCGGTCCCGGCCGGGTTCCGTGAGCTACTGACGACACCGGTGTGGTGGCGGACCTCCACGTCCTGCTCACCTAACAGGTGAAGTTCCGCAGGACGTGACACGACATGGGTCTCAGCGCCCGAGCATTCTCCCGGTTGTGGACATCCCCAAGGCTTCCCGGGCCACCGTAACCACGCGCTCCCGCACCAACTCCACGCACCGCCGCATGTTCTTGTCCGCGGCATCGGTGTCCGGGAGCCGGCAGGCGAACTGCAGGCCCTCGTGGACCCTGGTCACCCACGCGCACACCTGATCGCCGTACGACACCCGGATCAGGCCGTACGCCTTCAGCTCCTGCCAGCGCTCCGAACCAGGAAGGCCGCGCGAGTCGACGTAGGAGACGATCGAGTAGAGGTCGGGGGACGTGGGCCGGAAGTCGGCGCCCAGCAGGGACAGTACGCGGGCGATGGGCATGCGGGACAGCGACCGGTTCTCGCGCAGTGCGGCGCGGACCATACGCAGGGCATGTTCGAAGTCCGTCGCATGCTCCACGGGGATCTCGATCGGCGCGCCGCCCACGTACCAGCCGACCGAGTCGGCCCAGCGGGACTTGGCCCGGGTGTGGAAGGGCACGACGGTTCGGTACACGTCCAGCCCGCTGATCTCGCGGGCTGCGAGCGCGACGGCCGACAGGACACCGACGAGACTTCCGCCGTAGGGACGGCAGTACGCCTCGAAGGCCGCGGCGTCCGTGTCGTCCACGAGCATCTCCTCGAGGAACTTCTGCTCGGGCAGCGGTCCTTCGGGGTCGAGGCCGAGGTCGACGGGGAAGTTCGGCAGCTTGCCGTCGCAGCGGGCGATGAACTCCCGCCAGCGGGACACGACGGTGTGCGTGTCGTCGATCCGGTCGGCGTCCGTGCGCTCACCCGCGCAGAAGTCGATGTAGCTGGCGACGGGTGCCGTCTCGACGGCCCGCCCGGCGCGACCGGCATCGTAGAGCTCGTGGATCTCCCCCGCGATGCGATGGATCGAGTACGCGTCGACGTTGCTGTGGTCGAACGCCAGGTACACGCTCGCGCCGTCGTCCCGGACGACCGCCGTGAAGAGGAAGTTCGGCCAGGTGAGCGCGTCCGCCGCCACGTCGAAGCGGTCCTGCAGATACCGGGTCAGCGTCCCCGCGTCGGCGAAGTCCCCGACGTCCTCACGGTGCAGGGCCACGGCGTCGGGGTCCAGAGTGAACCGCCGCATCTCGTCACCGGCCCACCGGAAGCCGCTGCGCAGGGTCTCGTGCCGGAGCATCCAGGTCCGCAACGCGCCCTGCAGCACGTCGAGTTCGATCACTCCCAGGATGTCGAAGGCGGTACCGAGCCAGGTCGGCACGAACAGTCCGTCCTGGCGCACCGATCGCGCCGTACGAATGTGGGACTCCTGCACGTATGCCGGTGGCCGCGCGTCGTCCGGCAGCGCTCGCGCCGCCCCTACGGCCGTCGGGTGCAGCGTCCACTCGACAAGTCGTCCGGGTCGGATCTCGCACCGCTGAAGGTCGGTCATGCGCACAGGACTCTCCGTTCGCCCGCCCACGGGAGGCCGCCGGGCATCACTGTCGATCCACGCCTCCATGCCGCTCGGGCACCGCTCATTGCATGAGGAGATCAACGATCGGATATTCCGAAAGCAACGCCGTGAACAAGCCTGCGGAACAATCCATTCAGCTTCTGCACAGCAGCTGAGCCGAGAGATGGTGTCGCAGCGGCCGATCCGCTGCCTGCGCCACCGGGAACGACCAGGCCCGCCTGGCGCGACAGAGGTGCCCGGGGCTCTCCGAAGCCCCGGGCACCTCCGCGTCGCTCACCACCCCGTGCAACGGCGGTAAGGCCTCCATGCAGTCCATGGCCTGATTCAGCCGCTCCGGCGCTTCTGGGCCGTCAGGGCCGGCTGGTCAGCGTGAAGCTCTGGGCCGAGGAGTTGTCGCAGGTCCGTTGGGTCAGCTGGACGCTGTTCGTCGCGGCGGTGGCCGTGCTCAGGCACTTTCCGCTGTGCCGGGCGATGAAGTGATACCGCCCGCTTGTCTCCTTCACGGGCTGCCACTGCTGGTTCGTGCCGTTGGACCAACTCCACAGCTGGAGAGGCGCGTTGTCGGCCGTGGAGCGGTCGGTGACGTCGACGACCTGCTGCGGGTTGCCGCGGGCGGTGATGCGGCTGTAGCCGCCGTCCGTGGCGCGGAACTGGAACTGCTGCGCCTGCGTGCCGTTGCAGGTGTACTGCTGAACGGCGGTCCCGTTCGCCGTGGCCGCGGACCGGGTGTCCACGCAGGTGCCGTTCGCCTGGCCTGTCAGTGAGTACCAGGCGGTCTCGGAGATGCCGACGTCCGGGGGCGTCGTGGTGTCCGCGCCGCCGAGCCACTTCAGGCCGTCCAGCAGGAACCGGTTCTGCGTCTCACTGGCGAACGTCGACGACAGACGCGTGTTGGTCTGGTAGTTCATCGCGTTGTGGCCGAAGTTCGCGTACAGCATCCTGTACTGCGTGTTGGTCCACAGGATCGGGTAATACCCGCTGTACCAGGACTGGTTGGGGTCGGTGCCCAGCGGGAAGCTGCTGGGGTCGACCGATGCCAGGATCTTGATGTTCGGGTTCTGCCGCAGGTCGTTGGACCAGCTGTACCACTCGCTGACCGACGAGGTGAACGTGGCCGGCAGGTTCCTGGTCGAGGGGTGGGTACGGTCCTCGACCTTGAGTGTCGCCGACGTCGGTCCCCAGGTGTTGGTGCTGAAGTTCCCGCTGCCCAGGAACTGGTTGTGGTACCAGGGCCAGCTGCCGGCCTCGGTCGTGAAGGCGGCGACATGGAAGCCCATCCAGGCGCCGCCGCCGCGCATGTACCGCTCGAAGCCCGTGCGCTGGGCGGCGGTCTGCGGCAGGTCGTCGAGGAACAGGACGACCTGGTAGCCGTTCACCCCGCCGTTGCTCAGCAGGTCCCAGTTGTTGCTGGCCGTGTAGGTGAACCCGTTGGCTGCGGCCTGCTTGGGGAACCAGTCATTGGCCTCCTTGACGAAGTCGATGTGCGCGGCGTCCCAGGTGCCGCTGTAGAGCGCAAGCACCTTGAACGGGGAGGCGGCGGGGGCGGCGTGCGCGGGTGTCACGGCCAGGCCGAGCAGCGTGGCCAGCAGGAGCAGCCCCCGCAGTACCGCGCGCACCGGTGCGGATTCGGTCACATGTCGCAAGGGATCGATCCCTTCTCTGCGGTTCACGGGTAACTGACCAGGTTGGCCACGTTGGTGGCGGAGTCGGAGGGACCGCCCCGGTCGTTGACGACGTGCCGGATGGTGCCGGTGCCGCCCAGTGACACGGTCACCATGTCCTTGAAGCGGACGTTCGCGGTGTTCGGTGCCTCGATGGCGTGCTCGGCGGTGACCGCCGGGTTGGCGTTGAAGTAGCAGTAGCTGCCGAAGCCGTACACCTGGTGGCTGGTCACCGAGTTCGCGACCTTGTAGGCGGCATAGCCCTGGGTGGAGCCGTTCATCCAGGCGGCCTGGTTGGGCGGGTCGTAGGGCATCTCGTTCTGGTAGAAGTACGTGCGGCCGCCGTTGCCGTTCCAGAGGGTCTGGTGCTTCTGGTAGTGCTCGACGAACAGCCCGTACATGGTGACGTCGTCGCCGTTGACCACGAGTCCGGTGTCGGCGGTGTTGCTGGTCCAGCCGACCCCGCTGCCGTGGTCGGCGCGCCAGAGCCACAGGTGGTCGCCGATGACGTCGTCGCTGTTGATCGTCAGGCTTGTGGTCGCCTTGCCGACGCCGGCGCCGCCGATCCGGAAGAACACGTCGTGCAGCGAGCTCGGGTCGGCACTGTGGTCCTCCGAGGAGCCGTTGGGGCCCAGTGCCATCAGCTGCGCCGAGTTGGTGGTCCCCGCGTCGATCAGCAGGCCGGCCAGCTGGACACCGTCCACGTCGGCGACGGACATCGCGGTGATGCCGTTGTCCGGGATGAGTGTGGCGAGCCCGAGGCCCAGGACCACGGTGTCGGCACGAGTGACCTTGAGCGTCTGACCGAGGTGGTAGACACCCGGGGTGACCAGCAGGTTCTTGCCCGCGGCGAGCGCGTCGTTCATCTGCGCGGCCGTGGCACCCGGCTTGACGACGAAGAAGTCGGAGAGCGGCAGTGACGTACCGGCAGGTGTGCCCGAACCCCACGACGTGCCACTGGAGTTGGAGCGCACCGAGGGCACGAACACCTTGTAGGCGCCGGCCGCGTCGACGTACAGGAAGGGCTTCTCGCGGGAGAGCGGTGTCTGGGCGACGGTGGTGTAGGGCGGGTTGGGGAAGCTGTTGGCCGGCGCGTTCCTGGCGCCGACGAACACCATGTTCCAGTTGGAGCCGGTCCAGCTCGACCAGTCGGTGTTGCGGGACAGCCACTGCTGCTGCGATCCCGACCTGACCTGTCCGTCGACCTTGGTGTCGGCCATGTAGCCGCCGCTGGACCAACCGCCGTCGTCCAGCTGGAGGTTGCCGCGCAGGTGCATACGCCGGTAGGGGGCCGCCTGCGACACCGCCCAGCGGTCGGTCCCGGATGTCGGGGTCACCGACAGGTTCTCGGCCGACCGCCAGAAGTTCTGCGTGGCGTTGCCCTGGAACCAGTCCGCCTCCGCGTGCACCGCGCCGCGGATGTTCACGTCGTCGGGCGACAGACCGAGGCCCGCGACCTGGGTGTAGAAGCCGACATTGGCGTCGGCGGTGTAGGTGCCCGGCTTGAAGAGGAAGGCCTTGCGAGCCGTGCCGAACTGGTTGGTCTCCTGCTGGGCGAAGGCCGCGTTCAGGCTGCTCTGGACCGTCGCGGCCGGGGTCGAGGGGTCGAAGACCGTGACGTTCGGGCCGAGGTCGGGGGTGCCGGGGGGCTGCGAGGCGTCGACCGGATTGACGTAGAAGGACTGGGCCTGGCTGCCGTTGCAGGTGTACTGCTGGAGCTGGACGCTGTCGGCGGTCGACGCGCCCGGCACGTCGAGGCACTTGCCGCTGTTGCGGTTCACGAAGCGGTAGGTGCCGCCGGATTCGGCCACGGCCTGCCACTGCTGGTTGTTCCCGCCGCTGTAGGTCCACAGCTGTACGCCCGCGCCGTCGGCGGTCGACACGTCGGTGACATCCCAGGCCTTCGTGGCGTCGGGACGGTTGGCGACCTGGGTGTATCCGCCCGAGGTGTCCTTGAACTGCCACTGCTGGGCCTGGCTGGTGTTGCAGGCGTACTGCTGGACGACGGTGCCGTCGGCGGTCCCCGCGGAGCGGGCGTCGACGCACTTGCCGCTCCTGGCGTTGACGACGGTGGCCCAGCCGGTGGGCAGGGCCTCGGCGGCCGTCGTCACAGCCGGCGCAGGCGCGGCGCTCGCCACGCCTGTTACGGCGGTCGCCACCAGGGCGAACACGCCGAGCATTCTCGGTATCCGGCCGCGGCCGGGTTCTCGCGTCGTTCTGGACACGGATTCTCCTGGAGGTGGGGGGTGGGAGGGGTGAGCCGTGGCCTCAGCCGGTGTACTTGGCGAAGATGCCGGTGAACTGCCAGGGGGTCTGCGCCACGCCCGAGCAGGTGTCGTCGTTCGGGTAGCCGCCGGAGCACGGGCGGTCGCGGTTGGCCGACCAGAACGTCAGCCGTGCCAGGTGGTGCTGCTGCGCGTAGCCGAGGATGGTCCGGAAGTCGGCGAGGGTGACGGTCTCGTTGACGTCGGTGATGCCGTTCATGGAGGAGATCCCCATGCCGCGGTACGCCTGGTCGTCGCTGTAGCCGTACGCACTCTTGAGAGCCGCCTTTAGCCCCTCGGCCGCCCGCAGGGTGAGCGTGCCCATGTTCTGGCCGGCGCCGCCGAAGTCGAACGGCATGATGGTCCAGCTGTCGACGGTCAGCCCGGCGGCCGCGGCCCGCTTGATGAGGCTGGTGTCGGGTCCGCCCTGGTCCGTGCCGATGGTGACGTACACCTTGAGGCCCGGGTTGGCTGCCTTCACGGCCTTCAGCGCGTCCACGGTGCGCTGCTGGACCGTGCCGTTGCTGTAGGCGTCTGCCTCCAGGTCGATGTCGATGGCCTTGAGGCCGTAGGCGTTGATGACCTTCTGGTAGGCCGCGGCGAGTTCGCCCGCGCTGGAGCAGGAGCTCTCCAGCTTGTTGCCGCTGTAGCCGCCGAAGGACGGAATGATGTCGCCGCCGCCCGCCCGCACGGTGGTGACGGTCCGCTGGTCGACGCCGCCGGTCAGCGGTCGGCTGCCGTCCCACTGCGGGGTGCAGTACCCGTTGCTCAGGACGAAGGCCAGCGTGAACCACTTGACGCCGGTGGCGTTCATGACGGCGGCCGGGTCGGGCGGACTGCCCCAGCCGTTGTAGAGGTACGGGGCGACCGCCATCGGCGCGACCGGGGCCGGGCCGCCGGACCCGGTCGCGGTCCACTTCTGGTTGGCCGCGGCGATGCCGTTGCAACCGTAGATCTGAACGGCCGTGCCGTTGGCGGAACTTGCTCCGGCCACGTCGAGACACTTGCCGCCAAGACCGGTGATGGTGCCGGTGGCGGCCGCCGCGGGTGATGCGGTGAGAGCGCCGGCCGAGAGAGTCAGTACTGCGGTCGAGAGGGTGATGCGCAGTGCGGTGGAACGCGTGCGGGGGCGTTTGGCCATGGGGGCAGCCCTTCACGGGTGGCTGATGGTGGGGGGTGGGGTGCGTTCATGTGGGTGAACGACGAGCGCATGCGTGGAGGCTTGGTGATCGGTGAACTTAAAGGTCTGAACCAGACACGTCAAGAGATGAAGCACGAAGACGCCGGAATTGGCATGCGGGCAGTAGGAGTTGAAGACGCCTGCCGCTTTTCGGGCACTGATACGGCCGTCGCCCCGTCAGGTGGCGGGACGACGGCCGACCGACCGGACGGGCCAGTAGCCGGACGGGCCAATAGCCGGGCAGGCCGGCGGCCAGGCAGGCCGGTGCAGGACCAGCGATGCGGCCGTCAGGGATTCAGGGACGCCGGTGAGCGCCCGTGCGACGTCCGTCGGAGCCGCCCGCTCCCTGGCACGCGAGGGACTCGGCGGTCGGCGCCGCGAGGATACGTGGGCTCCCGCCACCGCGAGCCCCCGACCGGGCCGCGCCCCCGAGACACGCAGCCGCGGTCCCGAAGCTCTGCCCAGGCCGCTTCGAACGGCCCAAGTACCGGGGAACGCCGTTCACTTGTTAAACGGCGGGCATCCATTCCGCCCGCGCTGGGTCACCGCCACGACCTCCGAACGCTCGCCTCCGCCACGCCGAGATCCCCGAGGGCCCTCGCGTCATTTTCGCCAGAACAGGTGATGCGTCACGCCGCTCGGGCTGGGCACGACCTCCAGTTGGAACCGGTCGAGCAGCTCATCGGGCGACTCCCAGAGTTTGAGGCCGGACCCGAGCTCCACCGGCGAGACCACTACGTGCAGGGTGTCGACGAGGTCGGCGTCGAGGAACTGCCGGATGGTGGTGACTCCACCACCGAGTCGGACGTCCTTGCCCTGTGCCGCCTCCCGCGCCTGTTCGAGCACCGCGGCCGGGTCGCCGTCGACGAAGTGAAAGGTGGTGTCGGAGAGCGTGATCGAAGGACGCCCGTGGTGGGTCATGACGAACACCGGGGTGTGAAACGGGGGCTCGTCGCCCCACCAGCCGCACCAGTCGTGGTCCAGCCACGGCCCGCGCTGGGGGCCGAACTTGTTGCGGCCCATGATCTCGGCGCCGATGTTGCGTGCGAAGTCCCGCGTGAAGTAGTCGTCGAGGCCACGGCTCCCTCCGGCATCGGTGCGCATGGGCCAGCTCGCCGTGGCACCGGCCCAGCCGAACAGCCTTTCGGCGTGGGCGAGGCCGAACGGGTTCTCAAGGCTCTGGCTCCGGCTCTCACCGGCACCGATTCCGTCGCTTGAGACGTTGAAGTTCATGACTCTCAGCAGCTGCTCCATGTGTCTCCTCATCAGGTCCTGTCGCATCCCATGTGGCGATGCGCTCCACATCAGTACGTCGAACGGGAGATGGCCGGATCGACAGCGGCCCGTAAGTTCTCCGCAGCGTGCCCGGGCGTGGGGGCAGCCCAGCCGACCGTAACAAGGCGGCCGACAGCTGCGTCGGCGCTCCGTACCGGCGCGCCCTGCACGGCTGCCTGGCGTGTTCGACGGCATTCCGTCCGCCGAGAGGTGGAGTCACCTACTCACCGGCGCGGGCCATGAGCAGCGGCTGGAAAAAGCCTGTCTCCTGCGGCATCCGCCACTCGGGGTCGACAAGCCCGGCCTCGGCTGCGAGGCCGGCCAGTCGGTCCCGGCCAAGTGCCCAGTACGTGGTCCGGCGGACCTTGACGCGCCATGCTCCGCCTGCCGGAAGGAGTTGGAAGTGCTCCAAGTCGTAGTGCTCGCCGTCGTCGTGCCAGTCCCAGAGCTGGAAAGTGACGGTGCGTTCTTCGCCGTCGCCGCAGTCGACGTCCTTGTGGACTTGTGGAGGCATCGAGGTGGGGCGGTCGCCCAGCAGGTCGTCGTAGTTGCGTGTGCTGACCAGCAGCAGGCCGGCCGGACGCAGTACGCGGCGCATCTCGGTCAGGGCGGCGTGTACATCCTGCTCCGTCAGCAGGTGAGGCAGCGAGTTGTCGGCGCAGACGACTGTGTCGAACCGGCCGGCAGGAAACGGGAGGCGCCGCATGTCGGCAGCGGCCGTGCGCAGGCTCAGGTTCCGAGAGGCGGCCTCACGTGCGGCGCGGGCGGCGGCGCGGGGGCTGAGGTCGGTCCCGGTGACCCGGTGCCCGCGCTGCGCCAGAGCGATGGCCTGCGTGCCGATGCCGCAGGAACAGTCGAGAACCGCCGCGCGATCTTGGCCGATCAGGGCGTCGAGGGCGTTCCCCTGCCTGCGGATGCTCGCGTCCCAGTCCGGATAGATCAGGTGGTAGTCGTCAGCCAGTTCGTCGTAGAAGTGCGCCACCGATGTCTCGGGCATGGGCCGAGATTACCGTGCCACCCTCTACGGGCCCGTGCTGGTCCAAGCGCTGCGCGCTCCGGCAACGCAGCGGCGTCACTCTTCCTCGTGCCCCATTCCCTGGGCTGAGCGCTGTGTCATAACCTCCTGCAGGACGATGTCGGATGATCTGTGTATCCACGGTGTGGAGGCGATGGTGCTCAGAAGGGCCACGCGGTTGCTCGCGGGCGCCATGGCCGTGACCTGGGTGGTGCTCGTCGGGCCCAGTGCACCAAGCGGTGCTGTTTCCGCCAGGTCACTGCCTGTCGGAGCCGTCAGGGATGTCGTACCGAACCGGGTCATGACGTGGAACATCTGCAACCCCTGCGACAAGAGCAACGTCGACCGGGCGGCGGAGATCGCCGCGTTTGCGCCCCAGGTCGTCGGCCTGCAAGAAGCATGCGTAGGTGACGTGGAGAGGATCCGGGAGTATCTCGAGAACCTTCACGGACTCGTCTACCACGTCGAGTACGGGACGGTTCTTCGGAATTGGGGACGTTGCGGGGGTATGCCGTGGAGTCCGGGGGCCTTCGGCCAGGCGATCCTCTCGGCTGCACCGATGACTGACCTCGTCAACGTGGAGTATCCCGACGGTGGTTCGGAGGACCGTGGGTACATGGCGGTCACCACGACTGTGGGCGGCCGGCTCGTCCGGGTCTTCAACACACATCTCGCCCAACGACAGCAAGAGGCAGTCCGAGCAGGTCAGGTCGGCGTACTCGCCGCAGAGGTCGCCCGACACGACCGCGCGATCGTTGTCGGGGACTTCAACGCTGTGCCGGACGCCCCTGAACTCTCCAGGATTTGGGCACTGGCCGCGGATACAGACCCCCAGTGCCATCCCTCGCCCACTGGCAGCTGCAAGCCGACCACCGACTGGCAGGGCAAGTTCGACTACGTCTTCCTGCGAGGCGTCGTCCGGCTCGATCACCATGTGCATCCGACCCCGTACTCGGACCACCACCTGCTGTACACCGACCTGGACCTGACTTAAGTGGCATCCCGGCCGAGTCGGCCGACGACGGTCTGTTCGCCCTTCAAGCCATAGGTCCGCGCATCGCTTCAGCGGCAGCAGAACCGGAGAGCCCGCCCGACGGAGTCATTCGGCACGAGTCGCGCCGGCTCAGTGCTCCCGCTTGCCGTGGTAGCACTCGGCGAGGCGTGCCAGTGCGACGGCGGCGAGAAGGAGGCCGAAGTCGCGCAGTGCGATGTCGTAGTAGTCGGGGATGGTCAGCAGGTTGACGATGATGCCGGCCAGCCAGCCGGCCACCAGCCAGGCTCCGAAGCGGGGAGCCAGGGCCACGGCGATGCCTGCCACGATTTCGATCACACCCACGGCGTACATGGCTGCCTGGGCGCTGCCGGGCACGATGTCGTTGATCCACGGCGCGAGGTAGTTGGGCCAGTCCACGAGCAGGTTGGCGAACTTGTCCAGCCCGAACAGGATCGGCGCCACCGTGAAGGCGATGCGCAGGATCGCGAATGCCTGATAGCCGGGATCGGCGAACAGTGCGCGACGTGGGGTGGCGGACGTGGTGGTTGTGGTTGCGGAGGACATGGCAACCTCTCCTTCTATCGACAACTCTCATTACTTATAGAAGCGCCGATCCCTTCTTTAGTCAATGGCTGTTGGTTTTACACTGGTGTTCGTGGACGACCCGAAGGAAGTACGCGACGCCGATGTCTCCGCCATCGCCGCTCTGGACGAGCCGACGCGCAGGAGGCTGTACGACCATGTGGTGCGCCAGCCCGGCCCCGTCAGCCGGGACGACGCGGCCGCCGCGCTGGGCCTGGCGCGCCAGACCGCGGCGTTCCACCTCGACCGTCTGGCCGATGAAGCCCTGCTCGACGTGGTCTACGAGCGACGCAGCGGACGGGCGGGCCCGGGGGCGGGCCGGCCTGCCAAGCTGTACCGGCGTTCGACGAAACAGATCGCGGTCAGCCTGCCGGACCGGCGCTACGAGCTCGCCGGACGACTCCTTGCACAGTCCGTGGAGGAATCCGGCGCAACCGGTGAGCCGGTACGGGATGTGTTGCACCGCAAGGCCGAAGAGCTCGGCACGCTGCTGGGCGAGCCGGGCGGCGGGAACCTTTTCGACCTGCTGGAGCAGCACGGGTTCGAGCCGCGGCACGAAGAAGGCGCCATTGTGCTCGGCAACTGCCCCTTCCATGCCCTGGCCCGTGAGTACACACAGACGGTGTGCGGCATGAACCTGCATCTGCTGCGCGGTGTCCTGCACGGGCTGGGCGAGTGCGGGTACACGGCATGCCTGTCGCCCAGCCCGGGCCGGTGCTGCGTCCGCTTGGAGCCTGTCGCCTGATCACCTCATGTCAGAAGCCGCGCCGCAAGCATCAGGCGGCGCGTCACTGTTCGCCGACGGGTGGCTGCCGGGCGAGGAACTCCTCGAACGCCGCCTTCTGCTTCGGATCCATGAAGCCTTGGCGGACGTTGCGGGCCTTCTCCTGCAGCCAGTGCGCCTCGTTGGGGTCCAGGAGCTCGGCGACCACGACGCCTCCGCGAGCGACCGCCGTGCGCCCGCCCACGCGACGGCGAAAGAGCGTGAACGGGCCGAATTCCGCTGGGTGGGCCAGCTCCGGCTTTTCCGTATCGGCCGGGCTCTCGTCCCGGGCGTCACTCGTCGGGTAGGCGTTCGGGGCCCAGTGCTCCCAGAGCGCCAGCGTGGCTGCGGGCACCAGCACGGCACGCTCCCCCACTTCAGTCCCCTCCCAGATGAACGTGACACTGACCGGCTCGCCGACCGCCTCGGCCAGCCCGAGCACCCTCTCCATCTCATCGTTGATCGGGTAACCCACCACTACATCCATCTCAATCCCCATGATGCCCGAGGCTACTGGCCGCCACTGACAGGACAGCCACGTCAAGGACGAGCAAGGAGACCTCGGCGCGGGTCACGGGCGCGGACCATCGCGCACGCACCTCAACGCATCGCCCACGGCCGGAGCTTGTCCGGGTTGCGTACCGCCCAGATGCGTGTGATCCGCTCGCCCACCACCTCGAACGCGAACACGGTCACGATCCGGTCGTGCTGCTGGACCACCAGGCCGGGCAGGCCGTTGACGGTGCGCTCGAGCAGGGTGTGCGCGGGCGCGACCTCGGCGATCCGCAGGTATGCGCGGGCGATCTCCTCGCCGCCGACGATCGGATCCAGGATGGTGAGGGCCTTGCCACCGCCGTCCGCGACCCAGACGGCGTCCGGATCGAGCAGGCCGATCATCGCGCCGATGTCCTTCGCCCCCCAGGCCGCCTTGAAGTCCCGCACCACCGCGGCATGACCGGCGCTCGGGCCCGCGTCGGCCCGTGCCTCGCGAATCCGCCGCCGGGCCGAGGAGGCCAGCTGACGGCAGGCCGCGGAGCTGCGCCCGACGATCTCGGCGACGTCCGCGAACGGGTAGCGGAAGACGTCGTGCAGGACGAACGCGACGCGCTCGGCCGGGGTCATCGACTCGAACACGACGAGGAAGGCCATGCTGACCGACTCGTCCAGGCTGACCCGGTCGGCAGGGTCCATGCCGCCGTCGGCCGCTCCCCCGCTGATCCACTCGGTCGGCTCGGGCAACGGCTCAGGGATCCATTCACCCACGTACGTCTCCCTCCTGACCCGCGCCGAACCGAGCAGGCTCAGGCAGACACGGCTGGCCACCGTCGTCAGCCAGGCGGCCGGGACCTTGATGTCCGCTCGCTGGGCATCGGTCAACGCATACCAGCGGGCGTAGGTCTCCTGGACCACGTCCTCGGCGTCGGCGAGCGAACCGAGCAGCCGGTACGCCAGGTTGATCAGCCGCTGCCGCTCGTCCATGACCACGTCCTCGCCGCTCACGCGCACCCGGTCCCCGTTTCTGGCTCGTATCCGATCGTCCACACATCTTCGACCGGACAGGCCGCCGAAATGTGAGGTCGGGCGTCCGCGTGACAGCGCCGCCTCACATTCCAGGCGGCTACATGGTCGAAGTGGTGAAGACGAGTACGCCATCCATGGCAGGAAGAAGATGATGACCGACTTTCAAGCCATCGCGGACCGCGTCGAGATCGACGCGCTGCGCGCCGAGTTCACCGACGCGGCGATGATGCGGGACCGTGCCCGCCTGGCTGCGCTGTTCACCGAGGACGGCGTGCTGCGCATGCCCGATGTGCCGATCGAACTGACCGGCCGGGAGGAGATCCGCGTCGGCGGCGAGCGGCTGCAGGCCCAGTGGGACTTCTTCGTGCAGAACACGCACCCGGGCTCGGTGGTGATCGACGGCGACACCGCGACCGGGCGGGCCTTCATGTACGAACTCGCCCGCCTCCGCACCGGTGTCGAGGGACAGAACTTCGCCGTCTACCACGACGTCTATCGGCGCACCCCGGACGGCTGGCGGTTCGCCGAGCGGGTCTACGAGATCAGATACCTCGACACCACCCCGCTCGGCGGCTCCGCGCCCGCGCCGAACAACCGGACCCCGCACGAGCAGCAGGAAGGCAAACAAGCATGAGCACGCCGACCACGACAACGACCGAGACGGACTTCGCCGAGCCGGTGCCCGCGCCGCGGCTCGAGCGGGCGGCCGCAGCGCTGCGTGAGCACGGCTTCGCCGTCGAGATCCTGGACGACATGACCGCTGCCCGCGGCCGTGTCGGTGAGCTGATTCCCGAGGGCGCGTCGGTCTTCACCGGGGCCAGCGAGACGCTACGGCTTTCCGGCATCGACGAGGACCTCAACGCCGGCGGACGCTACGACGCGATCCGGCCGAGGGTGCTGGCCATGGACCGGGCCACCGAGGGTGACGAGATCCGGCGGCTGATCAGCAGCCCCGACGTGGTCGTCGGCAGCGTCGCCGCGGTCACCGAGACGGGCTCGCTGGTCGTCGCCTCGGGCAGCGGCAGCCAACTGCCCGCCTACTCCGGCGGCGCCGGCCGGGCGATCTGGATCGTCGGCGCGCAGAAGGTCGTGCCCGACCTGCCGACCGCGATGCGCCGACTCGAGGAGCACGCCCTGCCGTTGGAGGACGAACGCGCCCGGCAGGTCTACGGCGTGCCGAGCGCGATCAACCGGCTGCTCGTACTGCACGCCGAGCCTCACCCCGGCCGCGTCACCGTTCTGCTGCTGCGCGAGGCCGTCGGGTTCTGATCCCCGGCCCGCCCGGCGGCTGGTGCGTGGCCCGTATCCGGCCGCCGGGACAGGTCTGCCGGTCGACGGCGCGGCTCAGTGCACGGTGTCGTCCAGGGCTTTGCCGATCTGACCGAGTGCGCTGGTCAGTCGCGTGTATTCGGCTTGGGACAGCGGTCCTACGAAGTACTGCTCGACGACCTGGGCGTGAACGCCTGCTGCGAGGACAAAGGCGGTGCGGCCCTGGTCGGTCGGTTCCACCAGGACACTCCTGCGGTCCGCGGGCGCCGGCACGCGCCTGACCAGACCGGCTTCCTCCATACGGTCGACCAGTCGGGTGATGCCGCTGCTGGTCAGCGTGAGGTCGTCGGCCAGCCGACGCTGCGAGACCCCCTCCCCGGGCTGCCGGCAGAGTCTGATCAGCACCTCGAACATCGTGTGGCTGATCCCGCACCGCTGCCGCAGTGCCGCGTCGATCCGCAGTTCCAGCCGGGTGGCGGCCTTGATCAGCAGACCGAAATCCCGGACCAGCGCGCTGTTGGCGGCACGCTCCGCTTCCTCGCCTTGCCCATTCCCTGCACCCACCCGTACAAGCCCTTCTCCGTGCCCTGCGCAACCTCTCCTGAGTTTACTGCCCCCTCACCTACCAATGTCTCAAATACTGACTACTCAATTGCTGAGCAGTCAATGATATTCTAGAGTCGACACACCTCCACCAGGGACCGGGGGCCTGGAGACCAAGGAAAGTGGGAGAGGACCATGGATCTGCAGCACTGGCTCGGGCGGGCCACTCAGGCGATACAGGACTGGGCCGACACCTACGGCCCCTACGACACGCACCCGTCACTGCTCGTCGACGAGAACCACTTCACCGCGGCCTTCGGCGAGTTCACGGGGCGGCTGAAGGACAACTACCCCTTCTTCCACCCGCGTTACGCGGGACAGATGCTCAAGCCCCCGCACCCCGCCGCCGTGGTCGGCTACCTCACCGCCATGCTCATCAACCCCAACAACCACGCCCTCGACGGCGGCCCCGCCACCGCGGCCATGGAGCGCGAGGCCGTCGCACAGCTCGCCGCGATGTTCGGCTACGACACCCATCTCGGCCACCTCACCACCAGCGGCACCATCGCCAACCTCGAAGCCCTCTTCGTCGCCCGCGAACTCCACCCCGGCCGCGGCGTCGCCTACAGCGCCGACGCCCACTACACCCACGGCCGCATGTGTCACGTCCTCGGCATGAAGGGCCACCCCGTCCCCACGGACAGCCAGGGCCGTATCCACCTCGACGCACTCGAGGAACTACTGCGCACCGGCGAGGTCGGCACAGTCGTCCTGACGGCCGGCACCACCGGACTGGGCGCGATCGACCCCGTCCACCTGGCCCTGCCCCTCGCCCGACGCCACGGCGTCCGCGTCCACGTCGACGCCGCCTACGGCGGCTTCTTCACCCTGCTCGCCGGCGTCGACGGCCCCGAAGGACTCCCGCCCGAGCCCTGGCAGAGCATCGCGCAGGCCGACTCGATCGTCATCGACCCGCACAAACACGGTCTGCAGCCCTACGGCTGCGGCGCCGTCCTCTTCCGCGACCCCGACGTGGGCCGCTTCTACCTTCACGACTCGCCGTACACCTACTTCACCTCCAGCGAACTGCACCTCGGCGAGATCAGCCTGGAGTGCTCCCGTGCCGGCGCGTCCGCCGCCGCTCTCTGGCTCACCTTCCAGCTCCTGCCGCCCACCCGCGAGGGCCTCGGCCAGGTCCTGGCCGCAGGCCGCCGGGCCGCGCTCCGATGGGCCGACCTGATCACCTCATCCAGTCGGCTGGAGCTCTACCAGCAGCCCGAACTGGACGTCGTCACCTATTTCCCGATCGTCGCCCCCGCCACCCTGACCGCCGTGGACACCGCCTCGGCGCGCATCCTCGCGGACGGCATGACCACCCCCGACCCGGTCTTCCTCAGCACACTCAAAGCAGACCGCGAGGCGTTCAGCGCCCGCCACCCCAAGATCACTGCGGATGCCGACAGCGCGCGCATCCTCCGCAGCGTCCTGATGAAGCCGGAATCCGAGCACCACATCGACCACATCCACGCCCGCGTCGAACACCTCACCGGCTGAACGTCAAGCGGTCAGCGCCTCGACCCTGCGCATCACCTTGCGGCAGAACTCGCCGACTCCGTCCGGGTCATCGATGAACTGGTTCGGCTTGATGCAGAACGTGGTGAAGCCCTGTTCCCACTGCTCCGGGATGGAGGCGAGGGCCGCGCCGAGGTCCGCCGTCGAGTGGTCGTCGGGGAAGACGGCCTGGGTGCCGCCGATCATCTCCAGGTCGGCGACGTCCCGGCCGGCGGCGGCCATGGCGTCCTTGAGCAGTTGCCTGTCCTGCGGTGTCGGCCTGCCCAGGGGGTGGAACCCGTGGCCGTACCGGACGAGTCGGCGCAGGACAGGTCCGTGCAGGCGCTGTCCGCCGAACCACAGCCGTGGGCCGTCCGGGCGGTGGGCCTTGGGCTCGAAGTAGACGTCCCGGAACGGATAGTGGTCGCTGTCATGCGAGATCGGGGACGGCCCCCAGGCCTTCGCCCAGACCTCCAGATGCTCGTCGAGCAGCCGGCCGCGCTTGCCGAAGGGCACTCCCAGAGCGTCGTACTCGTCCTTGCTCCAGCTGACCGTGGGCTGTACCAGCAGTCGGCCCTCGCTGAGGAGGTCGAGGGTGCCCAACTCCCGTGCCATGAGCAGCGGATGACGCAGCGGGGCGAGGACGGCCGCGGCGGCCAGTCGCAGGCGCTCGGTGACGGAGGCGATGGCGGCGAGCAGGAGGAGCGAGTTGGGCCAGGGGGTGCAGGGGTCCTGATTTCCCGGGAGGGCGTAGTCGCGGGGGTTGCCCATGATGCCGTCCACGGCCGCGTCGGGACCGAGCACGACGTGTTCGCTGACCATGACCGCGTCGAAGCCGGCGTCCTCGGCCTCGCGGGCCCACCGTACGGCCTTGGGCAGATCGGCTCGGCCGCCGGTCAGGGTCCAGTTCTCGCTGAGGACGAGGAGCATGCGGGGCGTGCTGGTCATCGTCGTTTCTCTCCCGTTTCCCGGACGCCGGGCGCCCGCTCGACGAAGTACTCCAGATCCTCGGGCGCAGGTCGCAGTACACCGTCCCGCACGGCGAGCGCCGTGGCTTCGGCACGTGAGGCGCAGCCGGTCTTGCGCAGCAGGTGCTCGATATGGCTGTGCACTGTCCGCGGGGAGAGGAACAGGGCCTGGGCGATGGTCTGGTTGGCCTGCCCTCGGGCCGCCCGCGTGAGCACCTCCAGTTCGCGTGGGCTCAGGCCGTACGGCAGTTCTGCGCGCTCCTCGTACACCAGGACCGCCGTGCGCGGGGCCCCCGGTCCCACCGTGCACCGGCGCAATACCACTCGGCGCCAGCCGGACCCGACCGGCCACAGCATCCGCAGCCGCAGTCCGCGCGCGAGGACGAACACCTCGACGAGACGGGCGAAGTCCCCGTCCTCCAACACTTCGGCGGGCGCCCGGCCCGGCAGTTCGATGGTGCCCTCGGCGGTGACGAGGCTCGCCCGTGCCCCGGACGGCAGGTCGTCGAGGCCACCGGCATGGGCGGTGGGGTCGGTGAGTGCGCCCAGCGCGGGCAGCAGCGTGGCGAGGAGGTGGCGCGCCTCAATGTCATAGGTGTCCGCCCCTTCGGTGGACAGGTGGATCAGGCCGACCAGGCGCCCGTCGTGGCGCAGCGCCCCGGTCAGTCCGTCGCGGAAGCCGGCGGGCCGCACCCGCTCGGCGTAGAACCAGCCGTGCCGGAAGCGCGGTCCGGGGTCGTCGGCGTCCTCGGAGATGGAGCGCGGCAGTTTCTGTCGTACGACGTTGGCGTACCAGGGGGTCGCGACGAACTCGGCGGCCAGCGCCTGGGAGGTCTCGGCGGTGTAGCCGACTCCCGCGATCTGCACGTGGGTTCCGGAGAGGGGATCGATTCCGAGCAGGGTCCCCGCGTCGAACGGCAGGGCCCGGCCGAGTTCCTGCATGGCCTGGCCGCAGGCCCTGGCGGTGTCACGTTCGCGGGTGAGCATGCCGATGCGGGTCGCGGCCGCGATCTGCTGGTGGCTGAGCATGCGAGCCTCCCGAAGGCCCTGGTTGCTGCGGGGAGATTGTTTGGGCCCTAACGATATGCGTGTCCGGAGTGCCCGACAAGCGGTTCACCGTTGTCGTGGCCCGATTCCGGCTGGTCGGTACCGGACTCCGGGAGAGTCGGTATTTGTACGGATGGCGAGACGGGGAGCCCGGGGCTTTTCTGTTCGGCACAGCCGGACGCCCGCCGCGACGGGCCCCTTTCCCTGGGAGAGCACCGCCATGACCAGATTCCCGCAGGCCGTTTCCCCGGCCTCACGCCGGCAGTTCCTCTCGTGGTCGAGCGGGGTCGCGGCGGCCACCGCGCTGGTCGCCGCGGGCTGTTCGGCGCCGGGCGGCGGCTCGGGCTCGGCGAAGGCCGAGAACGCGGCGGCCGGATCGCCGGACACGAAGTCCCTCGGCACGATCGGGCTGGACTATCCGTTCACCCAACTCCCGCTCTACTCAACCCTGGTGAAGCTCTCCGGCGCCGCCGCGAAGAAGCACCACGTCACCCTGCTGACCACGAGCGACGCGAGCAACGCCGACACCCAGGCCACCAACCTGGGTGCCTGGGTGGGTCAGAAGGTCCCGGCCATCGTGTCGTTCCCGATGGTCTTCGAGGCCACCGAGGCCATCGCCAAGAGGGCGTTGGACGCCGGGCTGATCTGGGTGACGTACGGCGGAACGCTGGAGCACCAGAGCGCCGACATCCAGTTCAGCTTCCTCAAGGGCGGCACGCTGCTCGGGGAGGCCGCCGCGAAGTGGGCGGGCGAGCACCTCGGCGGCAAGGGCAAGGTCGCCTTCCTCACCGACAGCACGATCCAGCTGGGCCGCGAGCGCACCAAGGGCATGATCGACGCCTTCACGAAGCACGCGCCGGGTGTCGACGTGGTGGCGAAGGAGCAAGCCATCGATCCGGACACCGGACTCTCCAAAACGCGGGCCGTCCTTGCCAAGCACCCCGACCTGAACATCATCCTCGGGGTCACCGACGCCGCCGCCTACGGCGGCTACAAGGCACTCCAGCAGACAGGCCGGGCGAAGGACGACGCGAGGACCTTCGTCGGCGGGCAGGACGGTGCCGCCCCCTCCCTGCTCGCCATCAAGCAGGGCACGTTCTACCGCGCCTCGGCCGCCCTTGCGCCGCAGGACATCGCCTCCGCGGTCGTCGACGTACCGCTCGCGGTCGCCGCCGGGAAGAAGAACCCGAGCACCCAGATCCCGATCACGCTCGTCCGGCACGGCGACAGCGCGCGGATCGACGCGCTGCTCGCCCAGAACTCCTAGGCGCCTGTCATGACAGAGCCGAATCTCCGGATCCGCGGGCTGAGCAAGTCGTTCGGCGGTGTCCGGGCGCTGGACGGCGTGGACCTCACCGTTCCCGCGGGCCAGGTGCACGCCCTTCTCGGTCACAACGGCGCCGGTAAGTCCACTCTGATCAAGTGCCTCGGCGGGGCCTTCCCCCCGGACGCAGGCACCATCGAGGTGGGCGGGAGCAGTTACGCGCGGCTGAGCCCGCGCGAGTCGATCGCCGCGGGTGTGGCGATCATCTTCCAGCAGCTCAGCGTCGTCGACTCCCTGACCGTCGCCGAGAACATCTTCCTCGGCCAGGAGTGGACCCGGTACGGGCGGATCGACCGGCGCGCCCAGGAGGAGGTGGCGGCCGCACTGCTGGCGCGGGTCGCGGCGCACTGCTCGCCGCGCGACCGGGTGGGCGAACTCCCCATGGGTCAGCGACAGTTGGTGGAGATCGCCAAGGCGCTCAGCCGCAGCGCCTCGGTGCTGGTCCTGGACGAGCCGACCGCCGCGCTGTCCGGGGCCGAGAGCGACGCGCTGGCCACGCGGGTGGAGGATCTGCGCGGCCAAGGGCTGGCCATCGTGTATGTCACCCATCTGCTGGCCGAGGTGGAACGGCTCGCGGACGCCGTGACGGTGCTGCGGGACGGGAGGGTGACCCATCGTTCGGTGACGTCGGGGCGGACGCGGGGCGAGTTGGTCGACGCCGTGGTCGGCACGAAAGCAGGCGGAGGAGACGTTCGCCCCGGCAGGGTGCGGGACCGCACCCCGGAGGTCCCGGGCCCGGCCGGCCTCACGGTGGACGGGCTGCGCGGTCCCGGGTTCGGTCCCGTCGACGTCACGGTCGCCCGGGGAGAGATCGTCGGCATGTACGGACTCATCGGCTCCGGGCGTACGCGCATCCTGGAGACTCTGTTCGGCAGGCGCCGCTGTGCCGGCGGTACGGTGCGCGTCGGTGACCGCGCCGTCGCGGCCGCTCGGCCCGCAGAAGCGCTGGCCGCGGGGATCGCCCTGGTCCCGGCGGACCGACGTCGCCAGGGCATGTTCCCGGTGCTGAGTGCGCAGGACAACGCGCTGCTGCCGACGATCCGATCGTTGGCCCGGCGGGGTGTGCGGATGCCGGCCTGCGAGCGGCGCGTCTTCGGTGCGCTGGCCGAAGCCGTCGGGCTGCGCCCCGCCCGGCCGCGGCTGCCCGCGGCCGCCTTCTCGGGCGGCAACCAGCAGAAGCTCGTGCTGGGCCGGTGGATCAACGACGTCCGCAGTGTCGACGTTCTCCTGCTCGACGAGCCCACGCAGGGTGTCGACGTGGGCGCCCGGCAGGACATCTATCAGGTGCTCTCCTCACTCTCCGCCGAGCGGGGCACGGTCGTGCTGTTCGCCTCCAGTGACCCCGAGGAGGTCGTCGCGCTCGCCGACCGCTGTCTGATCGTCCGCGCGGGCCGGATCGTCGGCGAGCTGAGCGGCCCCGAACTCACCGAGTCCGCCCTTCTGTCGGCCGTGCACGACCCACACCTCACCACCTCGCAAGGAGCGGCATGAGCACCGCGACCACCTCACCCGCCGACCGCCTCGTTCCGGGCCCGCGCGCCCTCGCCGTCAGCGGCCTCTCCATCCTGCGGCGGCATCCGCTGCTCGTCGTCCTCGCCCTGATGGTGCTGGTCTTCCAGCTGACCACCGGCAGCTTCCTGGACACGGGCAACCTGCGCGGGATCGCCACCGACGCGGCCACCCTCACCATCGTGGCTGTGCCTTTGGCGCTGCTGGTCATCAGCGGCTACCTCGATCTGTCGGTCGGCTCCACCCTGGCTCTCGGCGGGCTGGTCGCCGGCCGGCTCGCCGGGCAGCACCAGTCACCGGTCGTCGCGGTGCTCGGCGCGCTGGTCGTGGGTGGGGCGGTGGGCGCCTTGAACGGCGTTCTCTGCTGCTACCTGGGCCTGTCCGCGTTCATCGTGACGCTGGGCATGCTGACCGCGGTGCGCGGGCTGGCTCAGCAGCTCTTCCCGCTGCCGCTCAGCAGTTTCGGTTCGGGGTTCGCCTGGCTCGGCGGGGCCCGCGTCGCCGGGGTCGACGCCCCGGTCGTCATCGCCGTGTTCGTGCTCGTGGTGGGCGCCCTCTTCCTGGCGCTCACCCCGGCCGGGCGGCACGTCTTCGCCATCGGCGTCAACCGGGAGGCCGCCTATCTCTCCGGCATCGGCGTCCGTCGTACGCCCTTCGCACTGTTCGTCGTCACGGGCGCCGCGGCCGCGCTGGCCGGGGCCATCAAGGCGTCGGTGCTGGACAGTGCCGTCTCCGGAACCTCGGGCGCCGGCTTCGAACTGACCGTGCTCACCGCCGTGTTGCTCGGCGGCGTCGCGCTGGCCGGCGGTTCGGGCTCGGTCTTCGGGGTGCTGCTCGGCGTGCTCTTCCTGGGGTGTCTGCAGAACGGTCTCACACTGCTGAACGTGCCGGCGTTCTGGCAGCAGATGGCGCAGGGCGTCGCGCTGGTGGCGGGCGCCGCCCTCGCCCGCTTCGGCCCGCGGCTGACACGGTGACCCGTCCCCCGGCCCTTCTTATCGCAAAGAGGTATCGCGTGAGCGACAGCAGCCCCACCCTCATCCTGACCGGCGGTCAGGTCCTGACCGTGGACGACGCCTTCACGGTGACCGAAGGCGTGGCCGTGCGCGGCCGCGAGATCGTCGCCGTCGGCAGCGACGCCGAGGTCCGAGCCCTGGCCGGCCCCGGCACACGGGTCGTCGAACTGGGCGGCCGCACCGTGCTGCCCGGTATCAACGACTCCCATCTCCACGGCGCCGCGTACGGCATGACGAAGCCGCCCTTCGCGATCGCAGTCGGCCACCCGGCGGTCGAGTCGATCTCCGGGATCGCCGCCGCCGTGGACCGGGCCGTGCGAGCTTCCCGGCCGGGCGAGTGGATCACCGGGCTGGGCTGGGATCCCGGCTATCTGGCGGAGTGTCTCGCCGATGCGCGCCGGTTCCCGCACCGCCGGGACCTGGACACCGTGGCGCCGGACAACCCGGTCTGTCTGACCGACTTCTCCTCGCACATGGTGTGGGCCAACAGCGCGGCGCTGCTCCGGTGCGGCATCAATGCGGCAAGTGTGCCGCCGGCAGGTGGTGTCATCGACCTCGACACGGACGGCGAACCCACCGGCATCCTGCGCGAGGCGGCCCAGCAGCTCGTGCAGACCGCGCTCCCCTCCCCCACCGTCGCTCAGCGACGCCGGGCCATCCGGAACGTGATCGCCGAGCTCCACTCCCGCGGCATCACCAGCTACACCGAGCCCGGCCTCGGCCCCGGGGGCGCCACAACTCTCTTCGGCGGACTGGGCACCGACAACTGGACCGCGTACGCCGACCTCGCGGCCGCCGGTGAGCTGCGGGCCCGGGTGAGTGTCCTGCTGCTGCCCGCCGCCATGGGCGGTTCCGCCGACGACCTGCGCAAGGGCCTGGCCGAGCTACGGCCCCCGCGCTCCACCGACCCGCGCCTCCTGCACGCCATCGGCGTCAAGATCTTCGCCGACGGGGTGCCGCCGAACCGTACGGCCTGGATGAACGAGCCGTACGCCGACGGCGGTCACGGCGCACTGTGCGTGCACGGCGACACCCCTGCCCTCCAGGCCGACGAACTGCGCGAGATGATCCGGGTGGCCCATGAAGCGGGTTTCCAGC
This sequence comes from Streptomyces sp. SAS_270, assembly GCF_052543295.1. Taxonomy (NCBI): domain Bacteria; kingdom Bacillati; phylum Actinomycetota; class Actinomycetes; order Kitasatosporales; family Streptomycetaceae; genus Streptomyces; species Streptomyces sp. SAS_270. The sequence goes on along the minus strand of NZ_JBMNDS010000040.1, from coordinate 38,715 downwards.
TGGGTGTGCACGTCACCGGTGACCGGGCCATCGACACGGTCGTGGACGCCTTTGTCGCCGCGAACGAGGCCGCTCCCCGGCCCGATGCCCGGCACTACGTCATCCACGGCGACTTCATCGGTGCCGGCAGCCTCGCCAAGCTGGCCGCGCACGGGTACGGCATCAACATGAACCCGGCCATCAAATGGACGATCTCCGACCTGATGGACGAGGTCGTCGGGCCCGAGCGGTCCGCTTACCAGTGGCCGGTGCGGTCCGCCGTCGAAGCCGGGGTCGCGGTCTGCGCGAGTTCCGACGCCCCGATCACGGAGCCCGACTGGCGCCAGGGGGTGGCCGCGATGATGTTGCGGGAGTCGAAGGCAAGCGGGCGGCGCAGTGGCCCGGAGCAGTGCGTGGGTCTCGCCGAGGCCCTGCGGGCATACACGATCCACGCGGCCCGCCAGGACTTCGCCGAGGAGTGGAAGGGGTCGATCGAGGTCGGCAAGGTAGCGGACCTGTGCGTGCTGGACCGCCCGCTTCTGGACCTGGACCCGCACGCGATCACGGACGCGGAGGTGGATCTGACGGTGTTCGACGGTCGCGTCGTCCACGAGCGACAGCTCTCCTCGTAGGCTCTCTTCGTACAATTTGAGTCCGAACGGTAAAAGAGAGCTAGGGAGCGCCCGTGCCCGGCCAGCGATCCATCACCGAAGCCGAGAAGCTCGCCGCGGCGAAACTCGGTGGCGTCCCGATACGACGGGACCAGATGGCCGCCGTGGCCAACATCTACCGGGCCGCCTCCGCTGTGCGCCAGCACCTGGAGAACTCCGTGCTGCGCAGCTCCGACCTGACCTGGACGGCGTTCGTCGTGCTGTGGGTCGTGTGGGTGTGGGGCGAGTCGGAGACCCGGCACGTGGCGGAGGAGGCGGGGATCTCCAAGGGGACACTCACCGGTGTGTCCCGGACCCTGGAGTCGCGGGGACTGGTCAAGCGGGCCGGCCACCCCTCGGACGGCAGGCTGGTGCTGCTCAGCCTCACCGACGAGGGTGAGCAGCTGATGCGGCGGCTGTTCCCGGAGTTCAACGAGGAAGAGGCGTTCGTCACCGGGCAGTTGACGGGCGAGGAGTGCCGGGACCTGGCCGAGGGACTGCGGCGCGTGGTGCTCCAGGTGGAGGAGCACGGCGAGGAGCGCCGCCAGTCCCTGCTGGGCGGCGCCGAGCCCGCGCCGCGCCGCAGCGGGCGGCGCGCGAAGGGCTGACCTCAGCGGGCAGCTCGCACCAGGGCCGCGAAGAGGCCGTGGTGCGCGGCGTCTTCGTGCGCGGTGTCCTCCGGGTGCCACTGCACGGCGGTGAACCAGCCGCGGGCGTCGACGAGTTCGAGGGCTTCGCAGGTGCCGTCGGCAGCGGTGGCGGTCACCCGCAGACCGGAGCCCAGCCGGTCGACCCGCTGGTGGTGGTAGCAGGACGCGTCCAGCTTCTCCACGCCCGCCGCGTCGGCGACGACCGACCCCGCTTGCAGCGTGACGGGGTGCACGACGTGCCGGTGTTCACCTTCGACGCCGCCCATGTCCTGTTCCAGGGTGCCGCCGAGGGCGACGTTGACGACCTGGAGGCCGCGGCAGACCGCCAGCAGCGGCAGACCCGATTCCAGGGCGTGGCGGGCGACTTCGAGATCGAAGGCGTCCTGGAGGTCGTCGACGTCGTAGACGCTGTCGTGGGCGTCGGGGGCGCCGTAGCGGTGGGGTGCGAGGTCGCCGCCGCCGGGGAGCAGCACGCCGTCGAAGCGGGTCAGGCGGGCGGCGACCTCGGTGTCGGCGGGGTGGATGCTCAACGGTTCGCCGCCGGCCCGCCAGACGGACTCGATCAGGGCGCGGGCGTTGACCTCGGCCGCGTAGCGCAGGGCCGAGGTGGTGGCGGCGAAGCGGGCGGGGATCGCGATGAGCGGTCTCGTCGCAGAGGTCACAACTGGATCCAGGTGGTCTTGAGTTCGGTGTACTTCTCGATGGCGTGGGCGGACTTGTCGCGGCCGTTGCCCGACTGCTTCATGCCGCCGAAGGGGACGCTCAGGTCGCCCTCCTCGTAGCAGTTGACCCAGACCGTGCCGGCCTTCAGGGCGCGGGAGACCGTGTGCGCGGTGGACAGGTCGGAGGTCCACAGGCCGGCGGCGAGGCCGTACTCGGTGGCGTTGGCCAGGCGTACCGCCTCGTCCAGGTCGTCGAAGGCGAGCACGGACAGGACGGGGCCGAAGATCTCCTCGCGGGCCAGCCGCATGTCCGGGCCCACCCGGTCGAAGACGGTGGGCTCCAGGTACGTGCCTCCGGTGCCGGTGAGGGTGCGGTCGCCGCCGGTCCGCAGCCGGGCGCCCTCGGCCAGTCCGGCCTCGACGTGGCCCCGTACGCGGTTCAGATGCGCCTCGCCGACCAGGGCACCCATCTCGGTGGCCGGGTCCAGGGGGTCGCCGATGCGCAGCTCGTGGGCCCGTGCCACGACCGCCTCGGTGACGCGTTCCGCGACGGAGGAGTGCACCAGGAGGCGGGAGGGGGCGGTGCACATCTCGCCCTGGTTGAAGAAGATGCCCCAGGCGGCGGTGGCGGCGGCCTTCTCGAGGTCGGGGGCGTCGGGAAGGACGATGTTGGGCGACTTGCCGCCCAGCTCCAGCCAGACGCGCTTGAGGTTGGAGTCGGCGGCGTAGTGCAGGAAATGGCGGCCTACGGCGGTGGAGCCGGTGAAGGCCAGGACGTCGACGTCGGGGTGGAGTCCGAGGGCCCGCCCGGCGACCGGCCCCTCGCCGTTGACGACGTTGAGGACGCCCGGCGGCAGTCCGGCCTCGGTGGCGAGCCGGCCGAGCAGGAGCGCGGACAGCGGGGAGTTCTCCGAGGGCTTGAGGACGACCGTGCAGCCGGCGGCCAGCGCCGGGGCGATCTTCCAACTCGCCAGTGTCAGCGGGAAGTTCCAGGGCACGACCGCACCCACGACTCCGGCCGGTTCCCGGGTGATCAGGGCCAGGGCGTCCGGGGCGGTGTGCGGCAACTCGTCGGTGAGCTTGTCGGCCAGCTGCCCGTACCAGCGGAAGGTGTTGATGGCGGCGCGCAGTTCGATGTCATGGGCGTCCGTGATCGGTTTGCCCATTTCCAGGCTGACGGTGAGCGCGAACGTCTCGCGCCGTTCCTCCAGCAGATCGGCGATCCGCAGCAGGGCCCGGCCTCGTTCGACCGGGGCCAGGCGCGGCCAGGGCCCGGTGTCGAAGGCACGGCGGGCGGCGGCCACGGCCGCGTCCACCTCGGCGGCTCCGCCGTCGGCGACCTGGGCGACCACCTGCCCGTCCCGGGGCGAGACGACCGCGAAGGCCGCTCCCCCGCCGTCCTCGTCGGCGCCGTCGATGTGATGGGCGCCGGGCACCTCGAAGGTCTTGGCGCGGCGCAGCCACTCGTCGTGGGTGATGTCCGGCATGCGTGGCCTCCAGCTCACAGCAGTACTGTCATTTGATCCCAAACGATATGATCCAGAAGAGCCCTCCACAAGGGCCCCCGACAACAGCCGAGGAGCACCCGCCGTGCGCGCACTCGTCGTCCAGCACGACCATCTGACGGAGCCGGGGCCGGTCGGAGCCCGGCTCGTGGAACGGGGGTACGACCTGACCACCGTGACCGTCGTACCCGAACACCGCCACCACGCGCCGGACGTGGCCTTCGACTTCCCCGAGGCCGCCGACTGGGATCTCGTCGTGTCGCTCGGCGCCCCCTGGTCGGTGTACGACACGGCGGCCGTCGGCAGCTGGATCGAGGGCGAACTCGCGCTGCTGCGCAAGGCCCACCACCTCGGCGTCCCGGTGCTCGGGGTGTGCTTCGGCGCCCAGGCACTGACCACCGCCCTCGGGGGCTCGGTCGAGCCGGCGCCGCGGCCCGAGATCGGCTGGACCGAGATCGACTCGCATGACCCCTCCCTGGTGGGCCACGGGCCCTGGATGCAGTGGCACTACGACCGCTGCGTGCTGCCGCCCGGCGCCGAGGAGGTGGCCGTGAACGCGGTGGGCGTGCAGGCGTTCCGGGCCGGACGGAGTCTGGGGGTGCAGTTCCATCCGGAGATCACGATGCGGATGCTGTGCGGCTGGCTGGCCAACGGCGGCACCGAGCAGGCCCTGCGGCACCACGTGAATGCCGGCCAACTGATGAACCGCACCCGCGACTTGGCGCCGGCCGCACGGGCGAACGCCCGCCGTCTGGTCGACGCGTTCCTCGACCGGGTCGCATGCACGACGCACTGAAACGCACGCTACGGCGCGCCGCCCGGTGCGGTCCGCAAGGAGACCGCACCGGGCGGCGAAGGTCAGCCGCTCACCGCCGCCTTCCCGCGCTTCAGCCGGGCCGCGACGACGCTCAGGACGAGAACGGCCGGGACCGTGAGTTCGAGCCACAGGGCGGTTGCCGAGTCGCCGCCGATGAGGGTGGTGAAGTTCTCGAGGATCAGCCAGATCGCACCGGCGATGCCCACGGCACCGAGAACCGGGGCGATCAGCGTGTTCCACGGCCGGGTGTCGAGGCGTTCGCGGCGGAAGAAGACGATCACGGAGGCGGAGGTCAGGAAGTACAGCAGCATGATCGCCAGAACGGCCACGCCGCTGCCCCAGGAGAACAGCGTCAGGACCGGGTCCTTGCCGGCCGCCGCGAAGGGGACGACCAGGACGACGGCGATCGCCGTCTGGACGAGACCGGCGACTCCGGGCGAGTGACGGCGGTTGATCGCCGACAGTTTGCGTGGCAGCAGTCCCTCGCGGCTGAGCGAGAACAGGTAGCGGTTGGCCGAGTTGTGGAAGGCGAGGATGCCGGCGAACAGCGAGGTGGCCAGCAGCACGGGCAGAACGTCGTTGACCCAGGAGCCGAACTGGGCGGCGATCGGGCTGAACACGAAGCCCGTCGAGTCGCCGCTCGCCAGCGCCTTGCCGGCCGCGGCCGCCGCCTTCGAGGCACCGTAGGAGGAGACCAGCATCCAAGAGGCGAAGGCGAAGAAGCCGGTGACGAGGGCGACGGCCAGATAGGTGGCCCGGGGCACCGTCCTGCGGGGTTCGCGCGCCTCCTCGCCGTAGATCGCGGTGGCCTCGAAACCGATCATCGACGCCACGGCGAACATCAGCGCCACGCCCGGCGCCCCCTTCACGGCCGCGCCCGGTGAGAACGACTGCGCGACGGCGAGACCCTCGGGCCCACCGCCCTTGAAGAAGGTGACGAAAGCGAAGGCGCTGAGGATGCTGAACTCCGCCAGGACGAAGACGGCCAGCACCCTGGCACCCATCTCGATGCCGGATGCCCCAAGGACCTGGACGATCACCATGGTGACCAGGACACACAGCCACCAGGGCGGGTTCAGCGAGGTGTGTTGCGCCAGCAGGGAGCTCACGGTCGCCCCGTACAGGCCGTACATCGCGGCCTGTACGGAGCAGTAGGCGAACAGCGCGATCCCGGCGCTGCCGGTGCCGACATGCCGTCCGAGACCCTTGCCGATGTAGACGTAGAAGGCTCCGGCGTCCACGACGTGCCGGCCCATGGCCACGAAGCCGACCGCGAACAGCAGGGTGATCACACCGGCGGCCACATAGGCGGCGGGTGTGCCGGGGCCGTTGCCGAGGGCGACGGAGATGGGGACGGCGCCTGCTATGCCGGTCAGCGGCGCCTGAGCGGACAGCACGAAGAAGAGGATGCCCAGAACACCCAGGGAGTTGGGCTTGAGCTTGCCTGCGGTGGAGGCGTCGGCCGCGGTCTGGTTGACGACCGCTGTCTGACTGTCCACTCGAATCACCTGCCAGGGAGGAAGAGGGATTTCGTTTCAGGCCAAACGAGTTGCCCCATGGTGGGCTGGAACTGTCCGTTTGACAAGGGGGTGGGTGAATGTGGGCCGCACAGCAAAGCGCAGGCCCTGGACGAAAGACGTCCAGGGCCCACGAAGGCGCAGGTCAGAGGCGTCAGCCGGGCGTCTCGCCGGAGGTCTGCGCCGCGGTGTCCCCATCGGCGTCGAGCAGCCGGAGCAGCCCTCGGAGCTCCTCGATGGCCGCGTCGGTGGTCCCGGGATCGCCGAAGACGAGCTGATGCAGCACGAGCCCGTCCAGAGCCGCGAAGATCAGCCGGGTCAGCGGGCGGTCGGCGCCGCCGCCGGGCAGCATGCGGGCCAGTTCGCGTCGGGTGGCGTCGAAGTACTCGTCGTACAGGGCGCGCAGGTGGGGCAGCAGTTCGGGGCGGCGCCGGGACTCCAGCAGCAGCTCGTACTGGAAGGCCTGAATGTCCGGATCCGCGGTGACCATCTCGGACAGGCCCACTGAGAAGTCCGCCACCTTGCCGGTGCCCGGCTCGAGCGCGCTGGTGTTCAGCGAGGTGCGGATCGCATGCGTGAGCGCCTCCTCGATCAGCGCGTCGCGCGAACCGAAGTGATGGACGACCAGCCCGTGCGTGGTCCCCGCCTCCTGCGCGACCGCCCGGTAGGTGAGCTTGCGCAGACCGCCCTGCGCCACGACCCGCACGGCCGCGTTGAGCAGGGCCTCCCGGCCCTCCCCGTAGTTCATGCGCCTGCGCGGTTCGCGGCCTTCGGAAGGCTCGGCGGATGCGGTCATGGCTGCGACCCTACCCGCCCGCTCCGGAGCCCGGTCAGGGGCCGGAGCGGGCCTGAGGACCTGCCCGGAGCAGGTCCCGGACGGCGCCCGCCGGCGCCCCGCCCCGGGCGCCCCTGCGCATCAGGCCCGGTACGCATCCGCCTCCTCGGCGGCATCAGCGCCGGGGCGGGCGGATGCCGCGGAACTCCCAGTCGCCGCCGAGCGCGGTGGACAGCACCTCCTCGGACTCGGTGGGCTGTGCGCCGACGTCGGTACGGATGGCGGTCGGGCCGGTGACGATGTGGTTGGTGAGCCGGCCCAGGCCCTCGACCTCGACCTCGACGACGTCGCCGGGCTGTACGGGGCGGGAGTTGGCCGGTGTGCCGGACAGCAGTACGTCACCGGGGTGGAGGGTGATGGTGCGGGCGATGTCGGCGACGAGGTAGTGCATGTCCCACTTCATCTCGTCGGTCGAACCGTCCTGTACGACCTCGCCGTTGACGTACGTGCGCAGCCGTTTGCCGTGGAAGTCCCAGTCGGTGACCAGCCCGGGGCCCAGCGGGCACAGGGTGTCGGAGCCCTTGACGCGGAGCATGGAGCCGGCGTCGGTGTCGCGGAAGTCGTGCAGGCCGTAGTCGTTGGCGACGGTGTAGCCGGCGATGTGGTCCCCCGCCTCGGCCGGGGAGATGTTCCGCGCGGTCCTGCCGATGACGATGGCGACCTCGCCCTCGTAGTTGAGCCACTTGCAGCCTGCGGGGCGGACGACGGCGCCCTTGTGGGAGTTGAGGGAGGAGGTCGGTTTGTGGAAGTAGGTCGGGGTGTCGGGGAGTTCGATCCGGAACTCGTCGACACGGCTGCGGTGGTTGAGATGGACGGCGATCACCTTCGACGGCACGACCGGCGGCAGGTGCCGAGCGTCCTCGATCTCGACGCGGCGGCCGTCCCCGGCGACGAGTTCGTCCGCGTCGACGGTGGTCCGGACGATCGCGCCGTCCAGGAGGATGCGGCGGTATTCGGGCATGGCGGCCTTCCTAGGAGCGGCGGTGGGGGTGGTGGGGGGCGGCGGCCACGGGTGCTCCCGTGCCGGTCCAGCCCTCGGCCGGGCGGTCGAACCAGAGGTGGACCTGGCCGGTGCCGACGGAGTTCTCGTACTCGCCGTACTGGCGGGCCCTGGCGACGCAGGCCTGCTCGCCGAGCGCGCCGGCCATCATCAGGTAGTGGAAGAACTTCGCCTCGGGCTTGTACTTCCAGAACTCGTCCATGGTCTCCAGGACCTTGTCGTGACGGCCCTGCTTGAACCAGGCGATGCGCTCGAGGTCCGCCTCGCGCGCCTCGGAGGTGCGGATGTGCACCGGGTCGCTGGCCTCGTGGTCCCGGATCTCACGCAGGGGCCAGAAGGTGTGCGAGAGGGCGCCGGAGGCGATCAGCAGGACCCGTCGTCCGGGGGTGGCGGCGATGCCGTCGGCCAGTGCCCGGCCCAGGCGCAGATGGTCCTCCATGTCGCCGGTCTGGCAGACACCGATGCTCACCCAGCGCTTGTCGGGCAGGCCCTCGCCGAGGAACTTCCAGAGGTTGATGGTGGCGTAGTAGATCGGCAGGCAGTCGTCCTCGATCGGAGTGATCCAGGTGCCGTGCTTGTCGGCGAACTGCGCGATGTTGTGCGCGAGTTCGGGGTCGCCGGGGAAGTCGTACGGCATCCTGCACATGCCGCGCGGCAGCTCCTCGGAGGTGAACAGGCCGGCGCGGCGCTGCTGGGCGGTGACGACGAACTCGACGGTGGTGGCCCAGTGCGAGTCGAGGACGACGACGGTGTCGTAGTCGTCGGCGCCTTCGCGCTCGAAGACGTCGCGGCGCAGCTGGTGCAGGCCGGTGACGAGGGTGATCTCCTTGCCCTCGTTGAGTTCCATCCGGTCGGCCGCCGGGAGCACGATGGTGGGGACGTGGGCGAGCAGGCCCGCTCCGACGATTTCACCCATGGTTGCTCCATCCGTTCGGCGCGGTCACGGTGTTCTTGAGGTCGCAGTAGAAGTCGAAGCTCCAGCTGCCGCCCTCTCGGCCGACGCCGGAGAGGCGGGAGCCGCCGAACGGTGCCCGCAGGTCGCGTACGAAGAAGCAGTTGACCCAGACCGTCCCGGCGACGAGCCGAGCGGTGACGCGTCGGGCGCGTTCGGGGTCGCCGGTCGCGACGGTGGCGGCCAGCCCGAAGCGTGTGTCGTTGGCGAGACGGACGGCCTCGTCCTCGGTGGCGAAGGTCTGCAGGGTCAGGACCGGGCCGAAGACCTCCTCCTGCACGATCTCCGAGTCCTGGGCGACGTCGGTGAGCAGAGTCGGTGCGTAGTACTGGCCGTCCTTGCGGTGCCCGCCGACGAGCGCGCGGGCGCCCGCCGCGACGGCCCGCTGCACGAAGCCGTCGATCTTCTCCAGCTGGCGGGGATGGATGTTGGGGCCGACGTCGGTGGCCTCGTCGCGTGGGTCGCCCTGCGTCAACTGCCCGGCCTTCTCGACGAACCGGCGCGTGAACTCCTCGGCCACCGACTCCTCGACGAGGAATCGGGTGGCGGCGAGGCAGACCTGTCCGGCGTTGTCGTACTGCTCCACCGCGAGGTCGACGGCAAGGTCCAGGTCCGCGTCGGCGAACACCAACAGCGGTGACTTGCCGCCGAGTTCGAGGCTGAGCGGGGTCAGGTTGGCGGCGGCCGAGGCCGCAATCCTCCGGGCGGTCGGCACTGAGCCGGTGAAACTGATCCGCCTTACGTCCGGGTGCGAGGTGAGTGCGTCGCCGATCTCGGAGCCGTAGCCCTGGACGAGGTTGAGGACCCCGGCCGGGAGTCCCGCCTCGGCCGCGATGTCGGCGAGCAGCGAGGCGGTCAGCGGGGACCACTCGGCGGGTTTGAGGACGACGGTGTTGCCGGCCGCGAGGGCCGGGGCGACCTTCCAGGTGGCCAGCAGCAGGGGCGCGTTCCACGGGGTGATGAGGACGCTGGGGCCCGCCGGGTCCCAGCTGACGTGGTTGCCGTGTCCGCGGGTCTCGAAGTCCTCGTGGTCGAGCTTCAGCAGCCAGTCCGCGAAGAAGCGGAAGTTGTGCGCCACGCGGGGCATCACGCCGCGGCGGTGGGAGCGGAGCAGGGCGCCGTTGTCCGTGGTCTCGACGATTGCCAGTTCTTCGAGGCGCTTTTCCACGCCGTCGGCGATGGCATGCAGAAGACGGGCGCGTTCGGCGCGGGAGGTGGCGGCCCAGGCCGGGAAGGCGGCCTTGGCGGCGGCGATGGCGGCGGCGGCCTCGGCCGGGGTTGCCCGGGAGATCTCGCCGATGGTGCTGCCGTCGATGGGTGAGATGTCGGTGAAGGTGTCTGGGGAGGCGACGCGCTCGCCGCCGATCCAGTGCCGGGTGTCGACGGCGACACCGCCGACGGTGATCTTGTCAGTCATGAGAGGGCTCCAGCTGAACGGGGGATGGGACTGCACCTCTGCGGGGGCGCGGTAGCCGCGCTCACCCGGCCGCCGCTTGCGACGTTCCGGCCTCCAACAGCCGCCCTCCGTCCCAGACCACACCGACCTGGCGGTAGTACGCGGCGATCGGCTCTCGGATCTCCAGTCGGGCCAGCTCCTCGGTGGGCGCCTCGAACAACTCCAACTCGGCTTCACCGACCCACGTTTGACCCCCTTCGAAGGAGGCCGCACCCGACTCGATCAGTTCGTCGAGGGCGAGGCCCTTGCCCTTCTCGATCGACGGCAGCCATCGGTGGTGCGCCATCGGGTGCGCGTTGACGAAGCCGTTGGTCTCCGACGGCTCGCGCAGGGTGACCACGGTCTGGGCCAGGCGCCGGTCGGCGGCGGCGAGGGTTGCCCCGAAGCGCGCGCCGGCCTCGATCCGGGGAGCGGGTCCGTAGGGATGCGGACGCGTCTGGTGGATCGAGCCGAACTTCTTCGGGTAGCCCTGGTGCAGGCCGCGGGCGATGGCGAAGTCCTTGTCGACCCAGATGTACACGCAACGGGTGTAGGTCCGCCCCTGGTACTTGCAGCGGACGACGGCGAACGCCTCTCTGTACTGGGAGAGCACGGGGTCGAGCAGCTCGTCCCCGGAGGCGGAGCACGACTGCCAGTCGGCCCAGATCAGCGCGACCGCGCCGGGGTCCTCATCGGCCGGCTCCAAGGGCTCGGGCAGCAGTTCACGCACCCGCGAGGGATCCGTGCGGTACTCGACGGTGAGCAGGTCTCCGGAGTAGCGCCAGGGCGGGGACGGGATCAGCGACGAGACTCCGCTCGCCGTCTTGGGGTGGAAGTATCCACGGACGCTGGTCATGGCGGGGTTCCTTACGCGGTGAGGGCGGGCTGTTGCTGCAGCTGGGCCCGGTATCGGACGGCGCCCATGGCGGCGGCCCGGCTGCCGAGCGCGACGACGCCGACGAGTCGGCCGGCTGTGTGGTAGCCGACCAGGACGTCGCCCTCCGGGTCGCCGTCCAGGATCCGTACGTCGTCCTTGCCGAGGGCCGGCGCCCCGAAGGACTGCAGCCGGAACTCGTGCTGGTCGCTCCAGAAGGTGGGCAGCGGCGCGAAGGCGGCCAACTCCTCATCCCTGCCCGCAAGATGGGCGACGAGGGCCTTGGCCGCGTGTTTGGCGGTGTCCGTGGGGATGGACCAGTGCTCGACCCGCCTGGGAATGCCGCCGTATCGGGCGTTGGGGAAGCGGGCGACATCGCCTACCGCGAAGGCCTCCGGACGTCCGCCGACCCGCAGTTGTGCGTCCGTGAGCACACCGTCGGACAGATCGAGCCCGTTGCCCTCCAGCCATTCCACGTTGGCGATTGAGCCGACCGACTCGACCACCAGGTCGGCGGGCAGCACCGTGCCGTCGCTCAGGACGACTCCGCTCACCCGCTCGCCGCCCTCGAATGCGGCGACGCCCGCGCCGAGCGCGAAGCGCACCCCGCGCTCCTGGTGCCGCTTCAGCAGTGCGCGGCCCAGCAGCTCACCGAGTGGAGCCACCATCGGCAGGGCCAGCGGATCCACGACGGTCACCTCGCGGACGCCGAGTCCCACGGCGGTGGCCGCGACCTCGCAGCCGATGAACCCCGCGCCGACCACGACCACCCGCACACCGGGCCGGGTCAGTTCGTCGCGCAGGCCCTGCGCGTCGGCGAGGGTACGGACCGTGTGGCGGCCGGCGAACGGACCGGGGCATTGCAGCCGCCGGGGCCGCATGCCGGTGGCGGCGACCAGGCCGTCGTACTCGATCGTCCCGCCGTCGTCGAGCTCGACGATCCGCTCGTCGAGCCGGGCCGCGACGAGCTTCGTGCCGAGCCGCCACTCCACGTCGGACGCGGCCGCCTTGGGCGTGAAGGCCAGCGACTCGAACGGCGCCTTGCCCGCCAGGACCTCCTTGGACAGCGGAGGCCGGTTGTAGGGCATGTGCGGCTCGTCGCCGACGACCGTGATCGCGCCGGTCCAGCCCGCCGCGCGCAGTTGCTCGGCCGCCCGCAGGCCGCCCATCGAGGCGCCGGCGACGACGATGCGTCCGGTCATGGTTGCGGTCATGGACTCAGTCCTCGATCCGGATGGCCTGCAGCGGACACACGTCGGCGGCCTCGTCGACCTCGTCGCGCAGCGCGTCGTCCGGGTCGGCCACGTAGGCCAGGTGTCCGTCGTCGTCCATCGAGAAGACGTCCGGGGCCGCGAAGACGCACTGGCCGTGGTCCTGGCACTTGTTCATGTCGACGACGACCTTCATGGCGGTCCTCCTGAGGGTGAGGGCGTCGGAGCAGGACGGGGAAAGGCGGTGGGAGGGGCCCGACCGGTGTGCGACCGGGCCCCTCGGCCAAAGGGGTGCGACAGTGCCGCACCCCTGACTCGTTTGGCTTCAAACAACATAGGAACCGACTCGACGCTGGTCAATACCTGTCCATGTGGATAAATTTTTGGGGCCATCCCCTTGCGGGACGGCGAACCCCCTCCATACCGTTCGGAGTCAAACGACTAACCCGGGCCTCTCCCCAGCTCGCCTCCGGCCCGCGTCGTCTTCACGCCACCCAGCCCATCCGCCCGAGGAGACATCGGTGAGCGCTCAAGACACCCCAGACATCCGCCGGCACCAGGAGCGGCTCGCCGCCGAGGGCATCGACGTCGTCCGGGTCATCTATCCCGACCTGATCGGCACGGATCGCGCCCGCGACGTCCTGCTGGACCACCTGCCGTCGGCCTGCGAGCACGGCCTCGCCTTCTGCCGGGCCGTGTTCCACACCAGTCCGCAGGGCGATGTCGTCCCGGTAGCCGGCGGTCTGGACGCGGGCCTGCCGGACGTGACCGTGCGCCCGGACCTCGACACCCTGACCGCGCTCCCCTGGGAGCCCGGAGTCGCCGTCTGTCTCGGCGAGGTCAGCGACCCGGCGACAGGGGGGCCGGCCGCCGAGTCACCGCGCGATCTGCTGCGCGCGGTCCTGGCCCGGTGCGCCGAGCACGGGCTGCTGCCCGTCGTGGGCCCCGAGCTCGAGTACTTCCTGCTGGAGCCGGCCCCCGACTCCCCCACGGGCTGGCGCCGCGCCCCGGAGACGACCGGCGCCGTCTACACCGCCGGCCTGCGCGCCGACCCCGGCAACCACCTGCTGCGCACCCTGCGCCGGCTGCGCGACCTGGGTCTCGGCGTCGTCACCGGCAACCACGAGTTCGACGGCGGCCAGTACGAGATCAACCTGACCCACTCCGACGCCCTGCACGCCGCCGACCGCGCCTTCCGTTTCAAGGCCGCGGTCAAGGAACTGGGCCGCCAGGAGGGCAACCTCGCCACCTTCATGGCCAAGCCCTTCGGCGACGCCGGCGGCTCCGGCTTCCACCTCCACCTGTCCTGCGAAAGTACCGACGGCGACAACGCCTTCGACGACCCGTCGGGCGCGTACGGCCTCTCCGCCACCGCCCGGTATGCCGTGGCAGGCATCCTCGCCCATGCCCCCGCGCTCGCGGCGCTGGCCAACCCGACCGTGAACTCCTACAAGCGCTTCGGGCCCGACACCCTCGCCCCCTGGCTGATCGACTGGGGGCTGGACAACCGCAGCGCCATGGTCCGCATCCCGCCCGAGCGCGGCTCCGGCGCCCGCGTGGAGATACGGCTCGGTGACGCCAGCGCCAACCCGTACCTGCTGATCGCCGGCACGGTCGCCGCCGCGCTGCTCGGCGTCCGGGCGGGTGAAGAACCCCCGGCCCCGCTGGAGGGCTACGGCTACGACACCGCCAGGTCCGCGGTGCTGCCGATGAACCTGTCCGCCGCCCTCGACGCACTGGAGGCGGACACCGCGATGACCGAGCTGCTCGGCAAGGACTTCACCGCCTCGTTCCTGAGCTACAAGCGCAACGAGGTCGAACGCTTCCAACGGCACGTCACCGACTGGGAGTTCACCGAGTACGCCTACCACCTGTGACATCACCCGTGCCGCTGAGGAGCCCCCGATGACCGAAATCCTGACCGACGCCGTGCGCGAACCCCTCCCGCTGAAGGACGTCGACCTCGCCGACCTCGACAACTTCACCGACGGGATCACCCCCTGGCGCATGTTCCACACCCTGCGCCACGAGGATCCGGTGCACTGGCAGCCCGAGGAGGCCCCCAACTCCGGCTTCTGGGCGGTCACCCGGCACGCGGACATCGCAGCCGTCGACCGTGACGCGCAGACCTTCACCTCCACCAAGTTCGTCAACCTCGAAGAGGTCGACGACGACCAGATCAAGAAGCGGGCCTCGATCCTGGAGCTGGACGGCGTACGCCATCGCGCACTGCGCAGCGTGATCCAGCGACAGTTCGGGGCGAGCGTCATCAACAGCTACGCGGACTTCCTGCGCGGCCTGACCGCGAAGACCCTCGACGCCGCCCTGGCCAAGGGCACCTTCGACTTCGTCAAGGAGGTCTCCGCCGACTTCCCCATCAACGTACTGGCCCGACTGCTCGATGTGCCGCCGCAGGACAACCAGCAGCTCATCGACTGGGGCAACCGCATCATCGGCAACACCGACCCCGACTACGCGGACGTGCTCCTGCACAGCGCCGAGAGCGAGAAGTACCGCGACCTGCCCTTCCGCTCCCCCGCCTCCCTCGAAGTCTTCGAGTACGGACGGGAGTTGGCGCGACAGCGGCGCGGCGGCGAGGGCACCGACCTCGTCTCCAGGCTGGTCAACACCACCCCACGCGACGGCATCCCGCTGTCCGCGCAGGACTTCGACAACTACTTCCTGCTCCTGGTGGTCGCCGGTAACGAGACCACCCGCCACACCATCACCCACTCGATGCTGGCCCTGCTGCAACACCCCGAGCAGCTGGCCCGGCTGCAGGAGGACCCCTCCCTTATTCCCGCCGCGGTAGAGGAGTTCCTGCGCTGGGCCTCCCCCGTCTACCACTTCCGCCGCACGGCCACCCGCGACGTCGAACTCGGCGGCAAGCAGGTCAAGGAGGGCGACAAAGTCGTCATGTGGTTCGCCTCCGGAAACCGCGACGAGGAGGTCTTCGGCAACCCCTACGACTTCGACGTCACCCGCACCGACAACGACCACATCACCTTCGGCAAGGGCAGCCCTCACCTGTGCCTGGGCAACCTGCTCGCCCGGACCGAGATCCGCATCATGTTCGAGGAGCTCATCCCGCGGCTGTCGGACATCCGCCTCGTCGGCGACGTTCCCCGCGTCCGCTCCAACTTCGTCAACGGCATCAAGAAGCTGCCGGTGGAGGTGACCCCGGCCTGACGGCAGATGCCGCACGGTCAGCGTCTCCAGCGGGCTCCGGCAGCGGCGGCGATGGTGGTGGTGGTGCGTTCACCCCCCGAACCGGTCCCTCAACTCCCGCTTCAGGATCTTCCCGCTGGCGTTGCGCGGCAGCTCGTCCACGAACAGCACGCGCTTGGGGGCCTTGAAGTGGGCGAGGTTCTCGCGGGCGTGAGCGAGGAGTTCGGACTCGGTGACCTCGCCCCGGGGGACTACGACGGCGGTGACGGCCTCGATCCAGCGGTCGTCGGGGAGCCCGATGACCGCCACCTCGGCCACCTTCTCGTGGGTGTAGAGCGCGTCCTCCACCTGGCGTGAAGCGACGAGCACTCCACCGGAGTTGATGACGTCCTTCACCCGGTCGACCACGGTGAAGTAGCCCTCGGCGTCCCGTACGGCGAGGTCGCCGGAGTGGAACCAGCCGTCGCGGAACGCCTCGGCGGTCTCCTCGGGCTTGTCCCAGTACCCCTCGCACAACTGCGGCGAGCGGTAGACGACTTCACCGGACGTCCCGTCGGGGACGTCCTTGCCGTTCTCGTCGACCACCCGGGCGTCCACGAACAGGACGGGCCGCCCGCAGGAGTCCATCCGGCCTTTGTGCTCGTCGGGTGCGAGGACCGTGGCCAGCGGGCCGATCTCGCTCTGGCCGAAGCAGTTGTAGAAGGCCAGCTTCGGCAGCCGGGCGCGCAGCCGCTCCAGGACGGGCACCGGCATGATCGACGCCCCGTAGTACGCCTTGCGCAGCCCGCTCAGGTCGCGCGTCGCGAAGTCGGGACGGTTCGCCAGCCCGATCCAGACGGTCGGGGGTGCGAAGAGGCTGTCCGCGCGGCCCGCCTCGACCAGGTCGAAGAGCTGGTCGCCGTCGGGCGCGTCCAGGATGGTGTTGGTGGCTCCGACCGCGAGATACGGCAGCAGGAACACGTGCATCTGCGCCGAGTGGTACAGCGGCAGCGAGTGGACGGGCCGGTCGCCCGCGCTCAGGTCGAGGGCCGTGATCGCGCTCAGGTATTCATGGACGAGGGCGCGGTGCGTCATCATCGCGCCCTTCGGCAGGGCCGTGGTACCCGAGGTGTAGAGCAGCTGGACCAGGTCCCCGCTGCGCGGCTCGGGGCCGTCGTACGGAGCGGTCGTGGCCAGCCGCGCGAGCAGCGAGTCGTCGGTGTCCCGCAGCGCCAAAGTATGGACACCGTCGGGCAGTCGGTGTGCCAGGTCGGGGTCGGTGAGAATGAGCGTGCTGCCGGACTGTCCGACGATGTAGGCGAGGTCGTCGCCGGTGAGGTTCTGGTTGATCGGCACGTGCACGAGGCCGGCGCGGGCGCAGGCGAGGAAGCCGATCAGGTAGGCGTCGGAGTTGTGGCCGTAGGCGCCGACCCGGTCGCCGGGGGCCAGTCGCAGGTCGAGCAACAGGCGGGCCGCGCGGGAGACGGCGTCGTCGAGTTCGGCGTACGTCCAGGAGCGCTCGCGGTAGTCGACCGCGACGCGTGCCGGGGTGCGCCGGGCGGTGCGTCGCAGTACCCCGTCAACCGTGCTGCCGTATTCGCGCGTCATGACACATGATCCTCGGTCCGCCTCCGAAGGAGGTCAAGTCAGACACACGACGCAGCACATACCCGTTGGTACGCTCAACCGCCCCTTCCCTCAATGACGTTGGGAGGCACGAATGCGCACCCGCTTCAGACGGCTCGTCATCACGGCCGTCGCCCTGCTCACCGCCACGGCCACGCTGCCGGCGGCCGCGGCCGAACGACAAGGCCGTCAGGAACATCCCTCGCACGGCGGTCTGTCCGCCGTGATCCGCTACACCGAGTACGGCATTCCGCACATCGTCGCGAAGGACTACGCAGACCTCGGCTTCGGCACGGGTTGGGCGCAGGCCGCCGACCAGGTGTGCACGCTCGCCGACGGCTTCGTGACCGTACGCGGCGAACGCTCCCGCTGGTTCGGACCCGACGCCGCGCCCGACGGCTCGCTGTCCTCCGCCACCAAGAACCTCTCCAGCGACCTGTACTTCCGCGGGGTACGGAAGACGGGCACCGTGGAGAAGCTGCTCGCGGAGCCCGCCCCTCGGGGTCCGAGCCGCCAGGTGAAGGACCTGACGCGCGGATGGGCGGCGGGCTACAACGCCTGGCTCGCCCAGAACCGGATCAGCGACCCGGCCTGCAAGGGGGCAGGCTGGGTCCGGCCTGTGACGACCCTGGACGTGGCCGCGCGCACCTTCGCGCTCGCTGTGCTCGGCGGCCAGGGCCGCGCCGTGGACGGCATCACGGCCGCGCAGCCGCCGACGGCCACATCCGCGACCACGGCCGCCCCGGACGCGCAGAGCGCTGCCCGCGCCGCGCGCGACCTCTTCGCCGCCGACCAGGCCGACATGGGATCCAACGCGGTCGCCTTCAGCGGGACCACGACCGCGAACGGCCGCGGTCTGCTGCTCGGCAACCCGCACTACCCCTGGCAGGGCGGCCGCCGCTTCTGGCAGTCGCAGCAGACCATCCCCGGCGAACTGAACGTCGCGGGCGGCTCGTTGCTCGGCTCGGCGACGATATCCATCGGCCACAACGCACACGTGGCGTGGAGCCACACCGTCGCGACGGGCGTGACGCTCAACCTGCATCAGCTGACCCTGGACCCCGCCGATCCGACGACGTATCTCGTCGACGGCAAGCCGGAGCGGATGACCCGGCGGACCGTCACCGTCGACGTGAAGGACGGCGTGCCGGTGACCCGTGCGCAGTGGTGGACCCGGTACGGGCCGGTCATCACCTCGCTGGGCGCGCAGCTCCCGCTGCCCTGGAGCTCCACGACGGCGTACGCCCTCAATGACCCCAACTCCCAGAACCTGCGCGCCTCCGACACCGCGCTCGGCTTCAGCAAGGCCCGCGGCACGGCCGGCGTCCTCGCCTCCCTGCGACGCACGCAGGGGATGCCCTGGGTGAACACCGTCGCCGCAGACTCCGGCGGGCACTCGTTGTACACGCAGTCACAAGTACTCCCCCGGATCACCGACGAGCTGGCGCAGCGCTGCTCCACACCGCTCGGAAAGGTCACGTATCCGTCGGCGGGGGTCGCGATTCTGGACGGCTCGCGCGGCGACTGCGCACTGGGCAGCGACCCCGACGCCGTGCAGCCGGGGATCTTCGGACCGGCGAAGATGCCGGTGCTCAAGGACGCCCCGTATGCGGAGAACTCCAACGACAGTGCCTGGCTGGCCAATGCCGACCGGCCGCTGACCGGGTACGAGCGGGTCTTCGGCACGATCGGCACCCAGCGTTCGATGCGCACACGCGGCGCGGTCGAGGACGTGGCGGCGATGGCCGCGAAGGGCGGTCTGACCGTCGGTGACCTGCAACAGCAGCAGTTCGCGAACCGGGTGCCCGCGGGCGATCTCATCGCGGACGACGCCGCGGCCGGCTGCGCCTCGCTGCCG
This sequence comes from Streptomyces sp. SAS_270, assembly GCF_052543295.1. Lineage (NCBI taxonomy): Bacteria > Bacillati > Actinomycetota > Actinomycetes > Kitasatosporales > Streptomycetaceae > Streptomyces > Streptomyces sp. SAS_270. Next base: position 19,997 of record NZ_JBMNDS010000040.1, on the reverse strand, counting down.
GGCGGCACGGCAACGAGCAGTGACGGAACCGCCGTTGACGTCTCGGGGGCCTGCGGTGTGCTGAAGGCCTGGGACCACTCCATGAACACCGACAGCCGGGGCGCGCTGCTCTTCGACCGGTTCTGGCGCAGGCTGACAGCCGCGGTCCCGGCCGCGCAGCTGTGGAAGGTCCCGTTCTCGGCGGCGAACCCGGTCCACACCCCAAGCACCCTCAACACCGCCGCGCCGGGCTTCGCGACGGCCCTCGCCGATGCGGTGACGGAGCTGCGTGCGGCCGGCATCGCCCTGGACGCGAAGCTCGGCGCGAACCAGTTCGTCGTTCGCGGCGGCGAGCGGATCCCCGTGCCGGGCGGCACCGAGTCGCTCGGCGTGTGGAACAAGATCGAGTCGGTGTGGAACGCGGCAGCGGGCGGATACGCGGAGGTCACCACCGGTTCGAGCTACATCCAGGCCGTCGGCTGGAACGGCGGCCGCTGCCCGGTCGCCCGTACGCTGTTGACGTACTCCCAGTCCTCGAATCCGAACTCGCCGCACTACAGCGATCAGACGCGGCTGTTCTCCGGGGAGAAGTGGGTGACGTCCCGGTTCTGCGAGCGGGAGATCCTGTCCTCGCCCGCGCTCAGGATCGTCCGGGTCGGCGAGCACCGCTGACAGATCGCTTCGCCCCGCCGGCCGCGGCGGGGCGAAGCGAAGCGGAAGGGTTCAGCTTCGGTTCGGCGCGTACCCGTGTCCTTCGCCGTACGGCACCGGCCGGCCCGTGAACGCGTCCAAAAGGACGCGGTCGCCGGCCGGCCGGTCCAGTTTCACCGTCACCTTCTCGCCGATCAGTTGGGCGGTGCAGGCCCCGTCCTTCGTGCCGACCATGGAGGCGTACAGCACCACACTTCCGTCCGTCTCCAGGACGTGCACGGCCGGGCCGTCGTCGCACGCACCGTGCTGGGCGATCACCGTGACGGACCGGCCGTCCGCGGCCACCTCCACCAGGCCGCCGAGCGGCCACAATTGACCGCTGGGCAAATCGGCGGCCGGTTTGATCGGCGGCGCGGGGGGCTTCGACGGGCTGAGGGCGACTTGCTTGAGCGGGGTGTCGTAGCCCTTCACGGTGAACAGCCAGGCCGGGACGGTCGCCCGGCCGCGACTGGTGAGCAGGCTCGTCTCGCCCAGTTCGGCGCCGGTCACCGTGAGGTGCGGCCCGTCGCCGCTGCCGTCGGCCAAAGCTTCGTACGCCGTCCGCGCCCCCGTCAGCGGCAGCGTGAGCGAGCCGCCGCTTTCCCACTTCACGTGCCCGTTCTTCGGTGCGGCGGTGGGGAGTCGAGTGTGCAGGACGAAGTTGTGGGCGCCGTAGGCCCGTTTGTCGGCGTCGTTGCGGAAGGCGCGCTCGGGCAGCTGGACCGTGTCGCCCATCGGGTAGTAGCCCTTGCGCCAGGCTGCGGCGGCCGTGGAGCCGTCCCAGGCGGCGGCGACCTGCCGAGCCCTGGCCTTCGACTTCGGCGCGGGGTCGGCGCCGGTGATCTCCGTGCCGAGGCCGTCGGCCCTCTCGCCGCCGCAGCCCGCGAGGGCGCTGGTTCCGATGGCGAACAGGGCAAGTGCCGCCAGGAGATGGACGATTCGGACGTTGTGCGTGCGCATGGGTCCCCCGGGGCTGACGGTGACGGGCGGCGGCCGTGCGGTACGAGGTGGAAGCCGTACCGCCTCTATGACGCGCCGGCCCCCGGCGACGTTCGGTCCGTGGGCGCGCGCCCGGGCTCGCTGAGGACCGCCCGTCGTCAGTGGCCGATCAGCGGCAGTGCAGGGAAGGTGTGGTTGTGCCAGAGCCGGCGGGAGGCCTCCTCCGGATACGCGGTGACGGCCGGCCGGGTGTCGAAGACCCGCGTGAGGCGGTGCTCGAGGTCGTACGCGGGCCAGCCGGGGTCGCCGTGGGCGGCGAAGGCAGTCCACGCGGTGCGGAACTGCGCGGACAGCTCCTCCGCGGCGGGCGAGGGACTCTCGCCGATCAGCACGGCGGGCCGGCCGCTGCTCAGGTTGCCGAACACGAGGGGTACGTCGAGGCCGTGGCAGGCGCCGAACATGCCTCCCATTCCCGGTGCGGGCCAGACCAGTTCGTACACATGGGCCCGCCCCCCGCCGGCGATCTGCGCGGTGGCGAGGTGGAGGCTCGGCATGCGGAACAGCCAGTCCGAGTTGACCAGTTCGTACAGCTCCTGCGGGCCCGCGGCCGGGAACGCGTCACGGTAGCGCCGTGCGCCGTCCGGGCCGGGGGCGAAGAGCTGGAGAGCGGTCGCCGCCTGGTCTTCCGTCACCTGCCCGAACATGCCCTCGATGACGGTGAACAGCCGCTGCTCGTCGCGGGTGTGTCCGACGAGAAGTTCGATGTCCCGGCCGGCGCCGTCGGCCAGGGCCTGCCAGGGGGTGACGGGCAGGACATCGCCGTCGACCACGGGAGAGAAGGGGATCGACCGGTGGGCGGCCAGACCCCAACGCTCCACGAGCGAGGCCGTCTTGGCGGCGACCGCGTCACCGGCGGCGGCCAGCCGGTCCGGAGCCACGGTCGACAGGTCGGCCGGCGTGGGCCGCAGCCCCAGCTCGGCGGCGCAGGCGGCGGCGACGTCGGCGGCGAGCGCGGGTGAGAAGAACGTGCCTGGCATGCTCTGTACGACCGCCCGGCGGAAGAGCCCGGCCGCACGTGGCATCGCCGACAGCGCGGCGACCGACCCCCCGCCCGCCGACTCTCCGAAGACCGTGACCTGCGCCGGGTCGCCCCCGAAGGCGCGGATGTTGTCGCGCACCCACTCCAACGCGGCGACCTGATCGAGCAGGCCGCGGTTGGCCGGCGCTCCGTCGAGGTGGGCGAAGCCCTCGATGCCCACGCGGTAGTTGAACGTCACCATGACGAGCCCGCCGTCCCGCGCGAGGCGGGCCCCGTCGTACTCGGGCAGGCTGGACATGCCGATGCTGTAGGCGCCGCCCTGGATCCACACCATGACCGGCAGTCCCGCTCCCGGGTGCGGTTCGGGCGACCAGACGTTGACCGTCAGCCAGTCGGCGCCCGCCGCGTCCCGCGAGAGGGCGTCCATGCCGAAGTGACCGGCCTGCGGAGGCGGCGGGCCGTAGGCCGTGGCCGGGCGCACGCCGTCCCAGCCCCGCACCGGCTGTGGCGCGGCGAAACGGAGCGCGTCCACCGGCGGCTCGGCGAAGGGGATGCCACGGAAGACCGCCACTCCCGCGTCCACGGTGCCGCGCAGCGCCCCGGCTGCGGTGCGGACCTCGGGCTCGGAGCCGGTCGGCTCGGTCGCGGCAGTCGCCATTGCAGTCCCCTCCAGGGCAGCGCGAACGCGTGCACGGACATCGCCGGCGGCACGTCATCCGCACCCACCGCGCGCAGCTTGGGCAGCAGCGTGCGACCGGCCCTTCTGTCCGGGCGGTCGCACGGCCGACACCACGAATCATCCCGCCGAGTCAGGATGAGGGCCAACGATTATCCGCGCACGGCTACGGCACCTGACACGTCACACGGGCCGGGCGTGTCCCTCCCAGTACGGGTCGCGCAGCCGCCGTTTGTAGAGCTTTCCGTTGGGGTCGCGGGGCATGACCTCGATGAAGTCGACGCTCTTGGGGCGTTTGTACCCGGCGAGCTGCTGTGCGCAGTGGGCCAGGAGGTCAGCGGCGAGGTCAGGGCCCGGATCGTGCCCGGGGGCGGGCTCCACGACCGCCTTCACCTCCTCGCCCCAGTCGTCGTGCGGGATGCCGAAGGCGGCGGCGTCGGCGACGGCGGGATGGCTGAGCAGCGCGGCCTCGATCTCGGCCGGGTAGATGTTGACGCCACCCGAGATGATCATGTCGATCTTGCGGTCGCGGAGGAAGAGGTAGCCGTCGGCGTCGAGGTAGCCGAGGTCGCCGACGGTGAAGAAGTCGCCGATGCGGTTCTTCCGCGTCTTGCTCTCGTCCTTGTGGTACGCGAACCCGCCGGTGCTCATCTTCATGTAGACGGTGCCGAGTTCACCGGCGGGCAGCCTGTTTCCGTCGTCGTCGAAGACGGCGAGTTCACTGATCGGCCAGGCCTTGCCGACCGTCCCGGGCTTCTTCAGCCAGTCCTCGGCGGTGGCGAACGCGCCACCGCCCTCGCTGGCCGCGTAGTACTCCTCGACGCTGTTGCCCCACCACTCGATCATGGCCCGTTTCACGTGGTCCGGGCACGGGGCGGCGCCGTGGATCGCATGCCGCATGGACGACACGTCGTACGTCTGTTTGATGTGGTCCGGCATTGCGAGCAGACGGTGGAACTGTGTCGGGACCATATGGGTGTGGGTGCATCGGTGGGCGTCGATGAGACGCAGCATCTCCTCGGGCGACCACTTGTCCATGAGCACCAGCCGGTGGCCGATGTGCAGGGACGCGCCCGCGAACTGGAGCACCGCCGTGTGGTAGAGCGGCGAGCACACCAGGTGCACGTTGCCGTCGAACGGCTTGATCCCGAAGATGCCGAGGAACCCTCCGAGGTAGGTCTCCTCCGGGAGCTTTCCGGACAGGGGCCGGCGGATGCCGCGGGGGCGTCCGGTGGTGCCCGAGGTGTAGTTCATGACCCAGCCGAGCGTGCGGTCGGCGGGCGCCGACCCGGGCTGCCCGTCCAGGAGTTCGGCGTACGGCCGGAAGCCCTCGACCGTGCCGACGGCGTACCGCTGCGCCGCGGGCAGCCCGGCCTCGTCGGCGGCGTGGCGCGCTGCCTGCGCGAACCGTTCGTGGGCGATGACGACCTTGGCGCCCGAGTCGGAGACGATCCAGGCGATCTCGGGGCCGACGAGGTGGTGGTTGACGGGCACGAGGTAGAAGCCGGCCTGCGAGGCGGCGAGATAGGCGACGAAGAACTCGACACCGTTGGGCAGGACGACCGCGAAGGCGTCGCCACGTTCCAGGCCTGCCGCCCGCAGTCCATGGACCAGCTGGTTGGCGCAGGTGTGCAGACGGCCGGCGGTCCACTCCTCACCGTCGGGGGTGATCAGTACCGGCCGCTCGGGGTCGGCGGAGGCCTGGGCCCAGAAACCGTTCGGGGGTGTGCTCACGACTGAGCGCTCCTTCCGGCGATGCGGTTGATCCGGTCGACCGCGTCCTCGAATCCCCGCGTCAGGTCGTCGAAGACGGCCTGGACGCTGCGCTCGCTGTTCATCCGGCCGACGATCTGACCGACAGGAGTGCCGAGCAGGGGCTCCACCTCGTGCTTCTGGATACGGGAGACCGCCTCGGCGACGAGCAGGCCCTGCAACGGCATGGGCAGCGTGCCGGGTCCGCTCGGGTCGTCCCAGGCGTCGGTCCATTCGGTGCGCAGCTGGCGCGCCGGTTTCCCGGTCAGCGCCCGCGAGCGGACGGTGTCGCCGGACCCGGCGGCAAGCAGCTTCTGCGTCAGTGCGCGGGAGTGCATGTCCGCCTCTGTGGTGGTCAGCCATATGGATCCCAGCCACACACCCTGGGCACCGAGACTGAGCGCGGCGGCCACTTGCGGTCCGCTGCCGATGCCGCCGGCGGCCAGCACGGGCAGCGGGTCGACAGCGTCCACGACTTCGGGGGTGAGCACCATCGAGGCGATCTCCCCGGTGTGGCCGCCCGCCTCGTAGCCCTGGGCGACGACGATGTCGATACCCGCCTCCGCGTGCTTGCGCGCGTGCCGGGCGCTGCCCGCGAGGGCGGCGACGAGCACGTCCTGTGCGTGGGCGCGCTCGACGACGTCGAGGGGTGGTGAGCCCAGCGCGTTGGCGAGCAGTTTGATCGGATAGCCGAAGGCGACGTCGAGCTGGGTACGGGCGACCTGCTCCATCCACCCCGTGATGCGCCACCCGGGCGCCTCCCCCTCGGCCAGCTCGGGCACGCCGTACTTGGCCAGCGTGTCCCTCACGTACTGCCGGTGTCCCTCGGGGATCATCGCCTCGACATCGGCTTCGCTCACGCCCTCCACCTTCTTGGCGGGCATGACCACGTCCAGGCCGTAGGGCTTTCCGTCGACATGGGCCTCGATCCAGTCGAGGTCGCGTTTGAGGTCGTCGGGGGCCGTGTAGCGGACCGCGCCGAGCACACCGAACCCGCCTGCCCGGCTGATGGCCGCGGCGACGGCGGGAAACGGCGTGAAGCCGAAGATGGCGTGCTCGACTCCCAGTTTCTTGCTCAGCTCCGTCTGCATGGCCGCAGGATGCCGCAGTCCCCCGGACGAGGGAAGCCCTTTTCTGATGCTCCGTCAGTTTTCTCCGGCCATCCGGGCGATACGACGACGGGGCCGACCGGCAGGGTTGACACACCCCACGACTGACACGAAAGTTTCACTCCGCACGACGAACCCCGAAAGATACTTTCAGGCGGCGCGGCGGGAGGCTCCTCGATGACCGAAGGCGCACACGGCAGAGCGGTCGGCGACGCGGCGGGCGGGATGCCGTACGGCGGCGGACTGACCCGCCGTCAACTCGCCCGCCGGGCCATGGCATTGGGCGGCGCCCTGGCCATCGCCCCCTTCCCCGCGGGGCCGGCGACGGCCGCGGAGAAAAGCCACCGGCACCCGACCCTGCGCCGCGGCACCGCCCACCGCGCCGGACTGCTGGATCAGCACCTGCGCCAACTCGTCACCGACGCCGAGTCGTTCCTCGGCCCCTCCCCCAAGCACCCCTGGTACGCGGGCGCCGTACTGCTCGCCGGACGGGGCGGCATCGTGGCCCTGCACCAGCCGATCGGCATGGCCGTGCGCTACGCGGCGTACGACGAGAAGACGGACACCGGCGTCGAGTTCCCGGCCGACCAGCAGATCCCCATGGCCGAGGACACCGTCTTCGACCTCGCCTCCGTCTCCAAGCTCTTCACTTCGATCCTCGCCGTGCAGCAGATGGAGCGCGGAGCGCTGGAGCTGGAGGCGAAGGTCGCCGCGTACGTCCCGGAGTTCGCCGGCGCGGGCAAGCAGGACATCACCATCCGCCAACTCCTCACCCACACCTCCGGCTTCCGCGCCTGGATCCCCCTCTACAACGCGCCGACCCGCGAGGGAAAGCTCCAACTGATCTGGAACGAGGCGCCGCTCAACCCGCCGGGCACCGCTTACCTGTACTCGGACCTGAACCTGATCTCCCTGCAACTGGTCCTGGAAAGGGTCACCGGCCGCACTCTCGACACCCTCCTGCACGACGAGATCACCGCCCCGCTGGGCATGCACCGCACGCGCTACAACCCGCCCGCCGCCTGGAATCCGAAGATCGCCGCCACCGAGGACGCCCGCAAGCCCTGGTCGGGACTCGACCGCGGCCTGGTGTGGGGAGAGGTGCACGACGAGAACGCCTTCAGCCTCGGCGGTGTCGCCGGACACGCGGGCGTCTTCTCCTGCGCCTGGGACCTGGCGATCCTCGGCCGTACGCTCCTCAACGGCGGCGTGTACGGCAGAGCGCGCATCCTGCGGCCGGAGACGGTGCAGCTGATGTTCACCGACTTCAACACCGCCTTCCCGGGCGACGAGCACGGCCTCGGTTTCGAGCTCTACCAGCACTGGTACATGGGCGCGATGGCCACTCCGCGCACCGCCGGGCACACCGGGTTCACCGGAACCTCGCTCGTCCTCGACCCGACGACCGACTCGTTCCTCATCGTCCTCGGCAACTCCGTTCACCCCGTGCGCACCTGGCGATCCGGCTCCGCTCCCCGGGTCGCCACCGCGAACAACCTTGCCCGGGCCGTGCCGGTGCGCCCCGCCCACGGCCGCACCGCCTGGTTCTCCGGCATGGCCGGCGCCGGCACGGCGACCCTGACGCTGCCCTCGCTCGACACCGCGGCCCGCTCCGCCCGTCTGCACTGCGCCCTGTGGTGGGACACCGAACCCCAGTCCGATGCCCTCTTCCTGGAGGCCTCGACCGACGACGGCGCCACCTGGCAGCCGCTCCCGTTCACCACCCGACACGCCGGCGAGGACCCCGCCGCACACCCCTCCGGCTCGGTCACCGGTTGGTCGGGGCGCGTCTGGCACCGCCTGGCCGCGGACCTTCCCGGGGCACAGCACTTCACCCTGCGCTGGCGGTACGCGACCGACCGGCTGTACGTCGGGCGAGGCGCCTACGTCGACGGACTGCGGGTCGCCACCGGCGAAGAGACCCTCTTCGACGAGGCGCGCCCCGCGGACGCGGCACGCATCCAGGCGGCCGGCTGGACGCCGTCGGCCGACTAGGGGGTGTCCGGGGGCGCGACGGCTCAGCCGTCGACCTGCTCCAGCACGGCCATCGCCGCATTGTGCCCCGGCACCCCGCTCACGCCTCCGCCGCGCACCGCGCCCGCGCCGCACAGCAGCACGTTGGCGTGCGGGGTCTCCACACCCCAACGGCCGGTGCCTTCCTGGGCGTAGGGGAAGGCGAGATCGCGGTGGAAGATGTTGCCGCCGGGCAGACGCAGGTCGCGTTCCAGGTCGAGCGGGGTCTTCGCCTCGATGCAGGGGCGGCCGTCGGCGTCGGTGGCGAGGCAGTCGGCGAGGGGCTCGGCGAGGTGGGCGTCGAGTTGCGCCAGCGTCGACTTGAGGAGTTCCTCGCGCACACCGTCGTTGTCGCGCGCGAAGAGCCGGGCGGGCGTGTGCAGGCCGAAGAGGGTGAGGGTCTGGTAGCCCTGGTCGACGAGGTCGGGGCCGAGGATGGTCGGGTCGGTGAGGGAGTGGCAGTAGATCTCCGAGGGCGGGGCGACGGGCAGTTCGCCGGATGCGGCCTGGGCGTGCGCGGTCGCCAACTGCTCGTAGCCCTCGGCGATGTGGAAGGTTCCGGCGAACGCCTCACGCGGGTCCACGGAGGTGTCGCGCAGCCTCGGCAGCCGTGTGAGCAGCATGTTCACCTTGAGCTGGGCGCCCTCGGCCGGGGCGGGCGGTGCGGCGCCGGTGAGGGCGGCGAGCTCCTGCGGCGAGGCGTTCACGAGGACGTGCCGGGCCGCGACCACGCCCTCCGTGTCGGCGGTCCGGTAGGTGACCTCGGCGGCCCGCCCGTCCGTCTCGATCCGCACCGCCTCGTGCCCGGTGGCGACGACGGCGCCCGCGGCGCGCGCCGCCGTGGCGATCGCGTCGGTGAGGGCCCCCATGCCTCCGACGGGCACGTCCCAGGCGCCGGTGCCGCCGCCGATCACGTGGTAGAGGAAGCATCGGTTCTGCCGCAGCGAGGAGTCATGGGCGTCGGCGAAGGTCCCGATGAGCGCGTCGGTGAGGACGACACCTCGGACGAGGTCGTCGGCGAAGTACTCCTCGACGGCCGTCCCGATCGGCTCCTCGAACAGCAGGCGCCAGGCCTCCTCGTCGTCGACGCGGGTGCGCAGTTCGTCGCGGCTGGGCAGGGGTTCGGTGAGAGTGGGGAACACACGCTGGGCGACGCGGCCCGTCATGCCGTAGAAGCGCTGCCAGGACGCGTACTCACCGTTCGAGCCGGTCAGCCGGGCGAACGCCTCGCGGGTGCGCCGCTCGCCGCCGCCGACGAGCAGCCCGGTGGGACGTCCGTCCCGCTCGACGGGCGTGTACGACGACACGGTGCGCCCACGGACGCGGAAGTCGAGCCCGAGGTCCCGCACGATCTTCCGGGGCAGCAGGCTGACCAGGTACGAGTATCGCGACAGCCGCGCGTCGACCCCGGCGAAGGGCCGGGTGGACACGGCGGCGCCCCCGGTGGCCCCCAGCCGCTCCAGGACCAGGACCGATTGCCCGGCCCGGGCCAGGTAAGCGGCGGCAACCAGACCGTTGTGACCACCGCCGACGATGACGGCGTCGTATCCCTCAAGTGCAGGCATGCCTCTTCGTAGCACGGGATGATCTACGGCGGCCAGAGCTGCGCGGCAGGCGGCGGGCACCCGTCCGGGCGCAGGCCTCGGGGTCCGGGGCGCGGGTCACCCCTGCGGCCGCTGGGCGCGGCGCTGCCCGTAGGGGCCCGCGGTCACCCACCGTCAGTCGTGGCTCAATGCCCGCCGGACGCCCGCTGCTGCCTCAGCACCGCCACCCTGCGGTACAGCTCCACGGCCTCCTGGCCTCGGCCGAGCTGTTCCAGGCAGTGCGCCTCGTCGTTGCGGCTGGCGAGGGCGTCCGGGTGGTCGGGGCCCAGGACCCGTTCGCGAGCGGCGGCGACACGCCGGTACTCGGTGAGCGCGTCGGCCCAGCGGCCGAGCCAGCCGAGGCCGACGGCGACCTCACGGCGGCTGACGAGGGTGTCCGGGTGGTCGGGACCCAGGACACGCTCGCGGATCGCGCACACGTCGCGGGACTCGGCGAGCGCCTCCTCCCAGCGGCCCATCCGGCCGAGGTTGACGCCGAGGCCGTGCCGGGCGCGCAGGGTCTCGGGGTGGGCGGGGCCGTGCACCCGGGTGCGGTCCTCGATCAGGTCGCGGTACAGCTCCAGGGCCTGCGCGCTGCGGCCGAGCCGGCCGAGGCTGATCCCGACCTCGTAGCGGGCGGCGAGGGTGTCCGGATGGTCGGGACCCAGCGCACGGGCGCGCGCGTCGGCCACCTCCTGATACGTCTGGAGCGCCTCGGGCCAGCGGCCCAACTGGCCGAGCGCGTAAGCCACTTCGTAGCGGGTGACGAGCGTGTCGGGGTGGGTCGCGCCGAGCACCCGGGCGCGGGCCGACGCCACCTCGGTCGCCATGCGGTACGAGTCCTCCAGCCGCCCGAGTCTGCTGAGGTTGAACGCGAGGTTGTGGCGGCAGCGCAGGGTGTCGGGGTGGTCGGGGCCCATGGCGTGCTCTCGGGCGGCGAGCACCGAGGTGTAGGCCTGGTGCGCCTCGAAGTGACGTCCCAACTGGCCGAGCACGTAGGCCATTTCCTGTCGTGCGGCGAGCGTGTCGGGGTGGTCGGAGCCGAGCACGCGCTCCCTGGCCTGAGCGACGTGCGCGTACTCGCGCAGCGCTTCGGCGGGGTGCCCGGTGCGACTGAGTGTGAAGCCGACCTCGTAGCGGCTGGCGAGGGTGTCCGGGTGGTCGGGACCCAGGGCGTGTTCGCGTTCGACGGCGACCGCGCGGTGCACCTCGCCCGCCTCGGTCCACCGGCCGAGCCGCCCCAGGCTCAGCCCTGCGTTGTGCCGCCCGGCGAGCGTGGTGACCAACTCCGGTGACGGCGCCGGGCGTTCACCGTGTGCCGGCTCACGCATATCGGTGGTGGCAGGGCGGGCGATCCACTCGCCGGTGAGCCCCGCAGCGGCGTCCGGCGGCGTGGAGCGCAGGTCGGCGCCGGTCGCCTTGTGGCCGGTGGTCATGCCGCGGGTCCAGGAGGGCAGGCGGGGTTCACGCGCGGGCGGCTGCTCCGGGCGTGTCCGGATCGAGGGTGCCGCGGGCCGGCGCTCCGTCGCGGGCCGGTGCACGGCGGGCGTCACCACCGTCGGTACGTACACCGGTGTGGTGCGGCCCGCACTGATCCGTCGGCCTACCTCACGGGCGTCCTGCGGCCGCTGCTCGGGCTGCTTGGCCAGCAGATCGAGGATGATCCGCTCCAGGTACTCGGGGAGTTCGGTCCGCCGGGCGCGCGGCGGTTCGGGCGGCGTGTCGCGGTGCCCGACCAGCACCGCCCACGCGTCGTCGAGGTCGAACGGCGGGGCCCCGGTGGCGATTTCGTACAGCACGCAGCCGAACGAGTACAGGTCGCTGCGGTGGTCCACCTGGGAGCCGCCGATCTGCTCCGGCGACATGTAGTGCGGGGTGCCCATCGCGATTCCGGTGCCGGTCAGCCGGGAGGTGAAGCCGATGTCATGGCCGAGGCGGGCGATGCCGAAGTCGCAGATCTTCACGGTGCCGTCGGTCAGTCGCATGATGTTGGCGGGCTTCAGGTCCCGGTGCACGATGCCCTGTTGGTGGGTGTAGGCGAGCGCCGCGGTCACCTGGTCGGCGATCTCGACCACGTCGGCGACCGGCAGCGGGTGCTGCTTGTTGTCCTCCAGGACCTGGCTGAGGTTGCGTCCCTCCAGCAGCTCCATGACGAGATAGAGCACGCCGTCGGACTCGCCGAAGTCGTGCACGACGGTCACTCCGCGGTGCTGGAGCGAGGCGGCCACCCGGGCCTCGCGCCGAAACCTCTCCCGCAGGACACGCGTGAAGGACTGATCGTGGTGCGGGCCGAGGGGCTTGAGGCACTTCACGGCGACCTGCCGGCCCAGCGACTCGTCGCGGGCGCGCCACACCTCGCCCATACCGCCGCGCCCGATCAGATCGAGCAGCCGGTACCGGCTCTGGATCAGCCTGGTTTCCGCCATCTCGCGCGATCGCCCCCGTCGCTGCTCGCCTCGCCCTCCCCCGGCCCGTCCAGTATGGCGAGCTGTCTGCCGACTTTGTACGGTGCCGGGCGCGAGCCGGGGCCGAGCCGTGACATGGCGCGGATAATGTGTTTGGGCGGGAGTTGCCAGCGCAGACGCGCGGGAACACAGCGCAGCAAGGTGCCCGTGAGACGCAGGCGCCGGGTCACCACGGCCGATGGCGGGGCCGCTCTGCCGTACAACTCGTGGGCGTACGGAGGCAGAGCGGCGTACGCCAGACCGGCCACGCGCCGCCACAGCAGCGCACGTGCCGGGACGAGCAGCGGGTGCGTGGGCGGACGGCGAAGGAAGTCGTCCACGTCCCGCGCCTCCGGGCCTGCGGCCAGCTCCGGCAGCACATTCTCGAAGTAGGCGGCCAGCTCGGTCCGATTCGCCGGTACGTCCTCGGGGTCGAGGCCCACCAGCCGTGCGCTGACGCGGTGCTCACCGATGTAGCGGTCGGCCTCGGCGTCCGTGAGCCGGAACCCGGAGCGCCGCAGGACGTGCAGATAGGAGTCGATCTCGGCGCAGTGCACCCACAGCAGCAGTTCGGGCTCGTCGATCCGGTACCGCTCCCCGCTGTCCGGGTCCGTCGCTCGCAGCATCGTGTGGATCTTCCGTACCCGCGTGCCCGCCCGCTCGGCGGCCTCCGCGGTGCCGTACGTCGTCGTCCCCACGAAGTTCGCGGTCCGCATCAGCCGGCCCCACGCGTCGCGCCGGAAGTCGGAGTTCTGCATGACGCCCCGCACCGCGCGCGGGTGCAGCGCCTGCAGATAGAGCGCACGGACTCCGGCGACCCACATCATGGGGTCGCCGTGCATCTGCCAGGTCACCGAGGAGGGTCCGAAGAGCCCGGGGTCCGCGTCCACACCAGCAGGCTAGCGCCGTACCCGCGGCATCCCCAGACCGATCCAGGAGATGATCTCGCGCTGGATCTCGTTGTTCCCGCCGCCGAAGGTGAAGATCACCGCCGAGCGGTAGCCGCGTTCCAGGTCGCCGTGGAGGACGGTGCCCGCCGATCCCTCCTTGAGGATGCCGGGGGCGGCGACGATCTCCATCAGCCAGGCGTAGGCGTCGCGGCGCGTCTCGGAGCCGTACACCTTGACGGCGGAGGCGTCCTGCGGGGTGAGGGTGCCTTCCTGGACGGCGTTCACCATCTGCCAGTTGAGGAGTTTCATCGCGTCGAGGCGGGTGTGGGTCTGCGCGAGGCGGCGGCGGACCCAGGGGAGGTCGACGACGCGGCGGCCGTCGGCGAGCTTGGTCTCCATCGCCCAGCGCTGTACGTCGTGCAGGGCGCGGATCGCCATGGTGCCGTGCGCGGCGAGCGTGACGCGCTCGTGGTTGAGCTGGTTGGTGATCAGCCGCCAGCCCTTGTTCTCCTCGCCGACCCGGCGGGAAGCCGGGACGCGGATGTTCTCGTAGTAGCTGGCGGTGGTGTCGTGCGAGGCGAGGGTGTTGATGAGGGTGCAGGAGTAGCCGGGGTCGGAGGTCGGCACGAGGAGCATGGTGATGCCCTTGTGCGGCGGCGCGTCAGGGTCGGTGCGCACGGCCAGCCACACCCAGTCGGCTGTGTCGCCGTTGGTCGTCCAGATCTTCTGCCCGTTGACGACGTACTCGTCTCCGTCACGTATGGCCCGGGTCTTGAGCGCGGCGAGATCCGTCCCCGCGTCCGGCTCGCTGTAGCCGATCGCGAAGTCGATCTCGCCGGAGAGGATGCGCGGCAGGAAGTACGCCTTCTGCTCATCGCTGCCGAACTGCATGATCGTCGGGCCGACCGTGTTGAGGGCCATCAGCGGCAGCGGGACGCCCGCCTGAGCGGCCTCGTCGAAGAAGATGAACTGCTCCATGGGGCTCAGACCGCGCCCGCCGTACTCCGTGGGCCAGCCCACGCCGAGCCAGCCGTCCGTGCCGAGCCGGCGGATCGTCTCGCGGTAGAAGCGCTTCTGGGCCGCGGGGTCGCCGTAGCGCGCGTAGGCGTGGTCGGGCACCAGGTCCGCGAAGTATCCGCGCAGCTCGGTGCGCAACCGCTGCTGCTCGGGCGTGTATTCGAGATGCACGGCGCCTCCTGGCTCCCAAGGCCGGACCTGACGGCGCACACCGTAGAACGTGTTTCAGAAATTGGGAATGCCGGTGACGTACGCATGCGAAAGGCCCCCAGGATTCGCGCCATATCCGGGGGCCCTGCGCAGTCGAGCGGCACTTCGGTGGATCGATCGGTGGATCGATGAAGCCGTGCGGCGATCGAGTGGTGGTCAGCGTGCGACGGGAGTCGCCCGCGCCTCCGCTCGCTTCTCCGCGGCCTTGGCCGGTTTCGGTGACAGCACCCGCTCCGCCAGCACACCGAAGATCAGCCCGAAGGCCGTCCACAGGGTCAGCTGAATGGCCAGGGCGGCCAGCCGGAACTGCCAGATGAGGGTGGCCGAGAAGTCCTTCGGCACCTCGTTCACCGTGGGCAGGAACGCGTATGCGAGGCCGATGGCGAGGAGGAAGAACGCCCCCGCGGCCAGTGTCGCGTTCCAGTTGCCCAGGCGTGGCGCGAGGCGCTTGCCCAGGATCACGGTGGCGACGGCCAGCAGCACGCTGAGCACCATCATCAGGAAGTACAGCGTGGTGCGCTTACCGATGGTGTCGGGCTCGCCCACGGACGGCGGGTTGGCGGGGTACTTCAGGAACGGCACGACGTAGACCGCGAAGAGGCCCGCCGCCGCAAGGAGCAGCGCACTGGCACGCGGTCCGAAGCGCCCGATCCTGCCGAGCGCGAAGCAGTACGCGAGGGCGGCGATGCCACCGAAAGCGACCCCGTAGACGAGGACGCCGGTGGCCAGGCCACCGGTGGACTGCATCGTGCGGGAGACGACCTCCATACCGTGCTCGTGACTGTGCGACTCCTCGTAGGCGATCGCCGAGTCCACGCGCGGCTCACCGAGGAAGTAGGCGACGACCAGGGCGAGCAGGCCCGCGGCGAGACCCGCGAGCATGCCCCGTACCAGGAGGTTTCTGACAGTTGCGGAATTCATGAGCTTCTACGATTCCCCGGCGCCGTCAGTGGCAGGGGAAGCCGAGCAGGTGGCGGGCGTCGTGCACCCACTCGTGAACGTCCGAGCCCGACATCACGGATGTGGCGCCCTGTTCGGCGCCGACGAAGTAGAGCAGAACCAGCATCAGGATGCCGAAGAAGACCGCCCAGGGGGCGATCGCACCGATCGGCAGCTTGGCGGGAACAGCGGTGGGTGTAGCGGTCGGCTGAGCGACGGACTGCGCCATGGGGCAGAACCTCCTGGGGAACTCGCGTCCCATTTCGGTGGTGCACAGGACGACGGCTGCGGGTCTGACTTGCTCGACCTTCACCACCCCTGGTGGGAGTGGTTCTTGCTGGGCTTACAGTGGCGCGACCGTGCCGGATTCTCACCGGCTTCCGCCGAACCGTCGTCAATATCGACGAGACCGTACCGCGAACCGGGGTTGCGGCCAAGGGCGCACGAAGGCGCGGAGGGCGCGCCGGTGGCCTGGTCACGTCGTCAGTTCCCCGATTTCACACGGGTGTTGAGCACGAGAGTGGACGTATGACGAGCCGAGTGATGTTGATCTCAGCCGCAATGAGTGTGGCCGTACGGGAAGCCCGCTTCGACGACGGATGTCCGGTTGATACCACGGGGCTGCGCCTCGCGCGGGCGGCCGCGGGGGCGGTTGCGGCCGTGGACCGGCCGCTGGTCTCCCCCTCGGTGCGCTGCCGCGAGACCGCACACGCACTCGGCCTCGGTACGGCGGCGGACGCGCCGGAACTCGCGGGCCTGGACGTGGGCCGCTGGCGCGGCGCGACCCTGGAGGAGGTGAGCACGAGGGAACCGGAGGCGGTGGCCCGATGGCTGTCCGATCCGGGCTCGGCGCCGCACGACGGCGAGTCGGTGGAGGCCTTCTGCACACGGGTGGCGCACTGGCTGGACGCGACCGCACACGTCGCGGGCCGGACGGTCGCCGTGGTGGAGCCCGAGGTCGTACGCGCCTTGGTGGTACGGACGTTGGGGGCACCGGAGTCCGCGTTCTGGCGGGTCGACGTGCCGCCGTTGACCGCCACCGAGTTCAGCGGGCGATCGGGGCGCTGGAACGTACGGGCCGGACGGCCGCTCGGGGTCTCGGACTGACGCCGGGCACGAGGTGAGCTCCGCGCTCGGAGCGGTGTCGCGAGGAAGTCCGTCAGAGCAGTGTCGCGATGAAGTCCGTGCAGGCCTGGGCGCAGATGCGGCAGGCCTTCGCCCCGTCCTCGGCGCCGGCGTACTCGTCGAAGACCCGGGCGCACGCCAGGCAGACCTCGCGGCACCACTCCGCCTGGATGCGCAGGCCGGACTCGTCCTCGCGGATCTGCTCGGACAGCACGCGACAGGTCGCGTCGCACACCTCGGCGCACAGGACGCCTTCGCGCCTTACGCGTTGGTCCTCTTCGGATCCGTCCGGCTCCGCGAGGCTCGCACGCAGCGCGCACTCCCGCGCGCATTCCGTGCAGGCCTGTGCGCAGGCAAAGCGGTCCTCCAGGAATTGATAGAGCTCCTGCTGAGATGTCGTCGTAGTCACAAGACGCGGGTAGCCGAAGGAAATGGGGTCAAACCAGCAGCCTGCGGCACCCAGGCCGAAGCCGAGGCGCCCACGCCTCGCAGACCGTCACCGCAACCCGCGTACTCAAGCCACGAAAGCGCTCAGGCGCCCTCCGCCCGCGCCGCCTCCGCCGCGATCTCCTCGAACTGCGCGCCCATCGCCTCGGAGAGGGCCAGCGCCGCCGACAGCGGGCGGACCATGACCGTCAGTTCGTCGATCCTGCCGTCCTCGTCCATGTGCAGGAAGTCGCAGCCGTGAATCTCCCTCTCGCCCACCTTGGCCTTGAAGACGAGGGCGTGGTCGCGGCCGTCGGCGATCTCCCGCACGTACTCGAAGTCGGTGAAGACACGGGAGACGCCGCGCAGGATGGCGGCGGTGATCGCCTTGCCGGGGTAGGGCTTGAAGACGACGGGGCTGGTGAAGACGACGTCGTCGGCCAGCAGGCTCTCGATGCCGGTGAAGTCGTCGGCCTCCACGGCCTTGCGGAAGGGGTGCATCACGCCCACCTTTCTTACTCAATTAGTTGACTAGATGCGGAGTAGGTTAGTCATCGCGGCGGGTGCCGTCTAGCCTGGGGGCATGGCATTGCGCAACGCACTCCTGGCCACCCTTCTGGAGGGCGAGGCGTCGGGATACGACCTCGCCAAGGGCTTCGACGCCTCGGTGGCCAACTTCTGGATGGCGACCCCACAGCAGCTGTACCGCGAACTCGACCGCATGGAGTCCGAAGGGCTCGTGGCGGCCCGGCTCGTGGAGCAGGAGCGCCGGCCGAACAAGCGGCTGTTCTCCCTCACCGAGGCCGGCCGCCGGGCCCTGTACGCGTTCACGGCCGAACCGCCGAAGCCGACGGCCATCCGCTCCGAACTCATGGTCAAGGTGCAGGCCCTCGACGAGGGCGACGAGCAGGCCGTACGGTCGGCGGTCGCCGGGCAGCTGGAGCGGTCACGCGACAAGCTGGCCCGCTTCGACCGGCTTCGCGACCGTCTCCTCGACGGCCGCACCGAACACGAGTTCCTGGAACGGGCCGAGCGCGTCGGGCCGTATCTCTCCCTGATGCGGGGCCGCGCCTTCGAGCAGGAGAACATCCGGTGGGCCGAGCGGACCCTGAGCGTCCTTGAGCAACGCGCCTCCGTGCGGCCGTAGTCCCGGCGCCGCGGACAGCCTGCACGACGGGTGACCTCCGGGACCAAAGCGCAGATACTGCCGGTGGACGGACCCCTCCTCCCCACTCGGCCGCCTACCCTGATCACGAGACCCAGAGCCCTGCCTGTTCATCGCACCAGGAGGTAACCATGAGGATGCTCATCAACGTCGCGGAGACAGTCGTCGCGGACGCGCTGCGGGGCATGGCGGCCGCTCATCCGGAGCTGACGGTGGACGTGGAGAACCGCGTGATCGTACGGCGGGACGCTCCGGTGGCCGGAAAGGTCGGCCTCGTCTCCGGTGGCGGGTCGGGGCACGAGCCGCTGCACGGCGGTTTCGTGGGTCCCGGGATGCTGTCGGCGGCCTGCCCCGGCGAGGTCTTCACGTCTCCGGTGCCGGACCAGATGGTGCGTGCGGCGGCCGCCGTGGACAGTGGCGCGGGCGTGCTGTTCATCGTGAAGAACTACACGGGCGACGTACTGAACTTCGACATGGCCGCGGAACTCGCCGAGGACGAGGGCATCCAGATCGCGAAGGTCCTCGTCAACGACGACGTCGCCGTCACCGACAGCCTGTACACGGCAGGGCGGCGCGGTACGGGCGCCACACTGTTCGTGGAGAAGATCGCGGGCGCCGCCGCCGACGAGGGCGCGCCGCTGGAGCGGGTCGAGGCGCTGGCCCGGCAGGTCAACGAGAACTCCCGCAGCTTCGGGGTCGCCCTCAGCGCCTGCACCACCCCGGCCAAGGGCAGCCCGACCTTCGACCTGCCGAGCGGCGAACTGGAACTGGGCGTCGGCATCCACGGCGAGCCCGGCCGGGAGCGGCGCGCGATGATGACCTCGCGCGAGATCGCCGACTTCTCCGTGCACGCGATCCTGGACGACTTCACGCCGCGCAACCCCGTGCTCGTGCTGGTGAACGGCATGGGCGCGACCCCGCTCCTGGAGCTGTACGGCTTCAATGCGGAGGTCCAGCGCGTCCTGACCGAGCGCGGGGTCCCGGTGGCGCACACCCTGGTGGGCAACTACGTCACCTCCCTCGACATGGCCGGCGCCTCGGTGACGCTGTGTCAGGTCGACGAGGAACTGCTGCGCCTGTGGAACGCACCGGTCAGCACGCCGGGCCTGCGCTGGGGCATGTGAGCTTGCCTGACCCTCCGTCAACATCCGTACCACGCAAGGAGATTCCGTGCTCGACGCCGACTTCTTCCGCCGTTGGATGACGGCGACCGCCGCGTCCGTGGACCGCGAGGCGGAACGGCTGACCGACCTGGACTCACCGATCGGCGACGCCGACCACGGCAGCAACCTGCAGCGCGGGTTCACCGCGGTGGTGGCCACTCTGGAGAAAGAGGCACCGGACACGCCCGGCGCCGTCCTGACACTCGCCGGACGGCAGCTGATCTCGACGGTCGGCGGCGCCTCCGGACCGCTGTACGGGACACTGCTGCGCCGTACCGGCAAGGAACTCGGTGACGCGGCCGAGGTCGACCGGGCGCGGTTCACGGACGCGCTGCGCACCGGCGTCGACGCCGTGATGACGCTGGGAGGCGCGGCACCGGGCGACAAGACCATGATCGACGCGCTGGTGCCGGCCGTCGACGCGCTCGCCGACTCCTTCGCGGCGGCCCGGGGGGCTGCCGAGGAGGGCGCCGCCGCTACGACGCCGTTGCAGGCCCGCAAGGGCAGGGCGAGCTATCTGGGCGCGCGCAGCATCGGGCACCAGGACCCGGGCGCCACCTCCTCGGCGCTGCTGATGGCGGCACTCGCCGAGACGGCGGATGAGTCCGGTGAATCCGGTGAATCCGGTGAGTGACGCCGGGGACAAGGCGGACAAGCTCGTCGGGATCGTGCTTGTCTCCCACAGCGCCGCCGTCGCCGCCTCGGTGGCCGAGCTTGCGACGGGCCTTGCGGGCGGTGGCGCCACGGCGCCCGTCGCGCCGGCCGGCGGCACGTCGGACGGCGGCCTCGGCACGAGCGCCGAGTTGATCGCCGAGGCGGCCGCCTCGGTGGAACACGG